>JALBVE010000099.1 GCA_025050575.1 Candidatus Devosia symbiotica | reverse complement strand
GGGATGGCTAGTGGCATAGCAGACTGATGTTTGCCGCGCCTTGCATTCACCCGTCCCATATCTGAAATCAAGCTGGTCGAGCCGTTGGTGATGCATGAAAATGCGTTATTTCGAGCGGCGACCGTAAGGTGGGAGGTTAGGCTTTAACGTGATTGATGCGATGGCTGCGCTGCATTGGAGCTCCCTACTCCACGACCAGCATAAAACCCCCATTCTCGTGATGGGCTTAGCTTCAATCCGGCCACAAACAGAGCCTAACAAATTCCTGACAGCGCTTTTCTCGTGTGAAGGCACGCCGAAAAAGCCGTCGGCGCAGCCGGCAAACATCAGGGCCATTGGCATGACCCAAGCGGGACCGCATCTGTCGGGCCACCAAGAGAACACCGCCGGCGTTATTGCCGGCAAAAGGAGTATGATGCGGACCGTTAGGGACCATTCTCTGATTTCTGTGGCGATGGCAGCCATTTTGGCCTTGTCGGCCTCTATTTTGCCCGTGCACGCACAAACGGCGGCTGATGCCGCGCTGAATATGGCTAATATGCTCGACGGGGCAGGTGGTGGCGTATCCAGCGGCGAGTTGCTCGCTGCGCTCCAGAACGCCGCTGATGCTGGCCAGCCCATGGCCATGTGGCAATTGGGGACCATGTATGAGAATGGTGAGGGCGTGGCCCGGGACCCGGTCAAGGCCTTCGGCTATTTCGCCCAGATTGCTAATCAGCATGCCGACGCCGCGCCCAAAGGCGTTGAGGCCGATATCGTGGCCCGCTCCTTCGTCAAGGTCGGCGACTATTACAAGCAGGGCCTGCCGGACGCCGGCATTCCTGCCGACGCCAACCGCTCCCACGCTTTGCTGCTGCACGCCGCCACCTATTTTGGCGATGCCGATGCGCAATATCGCGTTGGTCTGCTGTATCTGAACGCAGATGAACTGGGCTTGAATCCGCTGCAGGGCGCCCGCTGGTTTTCATTGGCTGCTCGCAAGGGCTATTGTCCGGCCCAGGCTCAGCTTGGTGAGCTGCTGTTCAATGGTGTTGAGGGTATCGAAGCCCAGCCTGTCGAGGGTTTGATGTGGCTGACCATCTCCCATCAACGTTGCATGGGTACCGCTGACGCTGATTGGATTGATGAAAAGCTCAGCCAGGCGCTGTCGCTCTCTACCCCCCAAGAGTATGACGAGGCTGCTACACTAGCGCTGTCGATCGAACCGCAATTTGCCGGGTTTTGAACGATTGGGGGACGCTAGCTCTTCCTACCTTTAGAAGCTAAATTTGCCCTCGACCGGCACGTGATCGCTCGACTTGTCCCAGCTCCGGACATCCTTGTGTATCCGCACGTCATCGAGCCGGTCGGCGGCCTGTGGCGACAGCATCAGATGATCGATGCGAATGCCGGCATTGCGCCGCCACGCCCCAGCCTGGAAATCCCAGAACGTATAGGCCGTCTTCGACGTAGTAGCGCGTAACGCGTCCGTCAGGCCTAGATTGGTCAGGGTACGGAACCGTTCCAGGCTCTCGGGGCGGTAGAGCGCATTGCCCCACCAGGCCTTGGAGTCGTGGGCGTCGATCGGCGCCGGGATCAGATTGAAGTCCCCCAGCAGCACAAATGGTTCCTCCAGTAGCAAGCGGTCCGCTACATAGGCTTCTAGTCGGCGCATCCAGGCCAACTTATAGGGGAATTTCTCGCTATCGACCGGGTTGCCATTGGGCAGATAGATGCTACACACGCGCACTGCGCTGGACTCGACCGAGAATACTCCCTCGATCAGCCGCGCTTGCTCGTCTCTATCATCGCCGGGGAGCCCGCGAGTGACCTTGTCGAACGGCAGCAGCGACAGAATTGCTACGCCATTCCAGCTCTTCTGGCCATGGGTTTCCACATTGTAGCCCAGTGCCTCGATCTCAGACCGGGGAAAACTCTCATCGACCGATTTTGTTTCCTGCAGCACCGCAATGTCGGGCTTCTCCTGGCTTAGCCAGGTCAACAAAATGTCGAGTCGGGCCTTGATGCCGTTAATGTTCCAGGTAGCGATGCGCATGACGGTCTCCCTTGCCCGAAAACTAGCTGTCCAGCGGACAGATAGCAACACTAGAGCGCCACATAAACCGCGTTACACACTTTCGTCCAATAGGCGCCGTCGCTCCTCTCCAGCTCGGTATTGCTCATGGACACCACGCTGAGCCCGATCTACTGTTCAATGAACCAGTTATATCCATAAATGCTGCCCCAGCGATTGGTGCCACGCGACACAGGCAGATCCGCCGCTTGTGGCTTATCAACCCAGGCGCCGAAATAGCTGAACTTTAGGCTAGAGGCCAGCGCCTAGGCCAATTGCGGCGTCTGGTTGGCCATGTCCAACCCAACTATGTTGGGCCCCAGGATCGCGCCACCGTCGGTCCGCAAGGTCTCTGCCAGTATCATGAAATCGGGTCTGGTCCCTGCCGTCCCGTCGCCACTCGACTGGAAAGTGGCATCGTCAAAAGATGCGCCCCGGATCGTAAGTGGTCATCCCGCCCCAGGCATTCGGCACGCTGTGCAGATCGCCCATCAGCACCGCGCCCTGTGGGCCGTTCGCATAGGCTGCTGCCAGCCGCGCGTGGTCGCTGACGCCAAACTAATGTGTCTTTACATCCGTAGCGGACCGATTACGTATTGCGCGATCGCATCCCCGATGTGCCAATTACCAATTGGCTTGCAATCACCCTAAGCGCGTCAATCGATGGCCCATAGGCCCATCCTGTACCCGGCGCGAATAGCAGTTCCAGCCCTGCTAGCCGGGCGATGATTTCCTGCGTTCCCAGACGCTAGCGGTTGACCCTTGCAGCCTGCTGGGTCGGCCTCAGGATCGAGTGCGTATTCAACCCAGATGTATGTGTCAGGAAATGATGGATCGTTATGTCGGGCATACTGCTATCGGCCAGCTTTAGCTTGAAGTCCGGCAGATATACTATTATACTGTCATCCAGTCGCAGCTTATCTGCGTCCGCGACAATCGGCTTGGCCAGCGATGAAAACCGGAAAATCGTATCGCACGTCATCGCGTGTCTCGCCTCCCGGGCGGCAAGCCCATGCACTCTTCATCATAGAGCGGGCGGCCATCCTTGCGCACCAGCAGCACCGCCCCGACGATCCGCCGCTCCGCGATGGCTCGTTCGACGACCGCGTCCAGTGACTGATCTATTGTCATGATCAATCAGCCTTCAGACAGGCATAGATGGCGTCACGGATGGCCGCGACATAGACGACATTAACACCGGCAGGCGCCGTATTGCTGATTATTAGCATCGTCAGATTCCGCGTCGGGTCGATGAACATGGCCATAAATACCGCTCCAGCAGAGAAATAGCTGAACTTGCAGCCCGGCGTCCGGAACACCTCGCCAGCCTGCAGGCTGGCGGCCATGTTGTGTTCGAGTCGGCAACAGCCTTGCTAGTGCGCTG
>JALBVE010000098.1 GCA_025050575.1 Candidatus Devosia symbiotica | reverse complement strand
GATGGTCAGCTTCCTGGGCGCAGTTGTGGCGGATGAATCCAAGGGATTCGACAAACAGGGTTTCGAAATCGGATAATAGCGAGCGCCAGACCCTTGTCGCTGCGGCCAGTTCCGGCAGGCCGGCACCGAGGGCTTCTAGGGCGATCCAGCCGTCATAGCCGGTGGCACGCATTATCGATCTGGCCACGGCCGGGAATGTCGCGGTCGTTCTCCAAGACGTGCAGCACGCTCATATGGGGGGTATAGCGTGGCGATGGCACGGAGCTAGCTCTGTTCCTCGATATTGGTGTGAAAAGTGTCCTACATGATGCGGCAGGCAGGGTGATCGACCAGATCACAATAGGCGCAAGCCTGGGCCATGGTGTTGAGGAAATAGGTCTCAAACCGATTGAGCGGCTCCAGATTAAGATAGATGCCATGGCCGGCAGCGCGCTTGGCCATAGTGCGACGGGCCGCAGCGCCGTGGCGCAATTCATCCTATGTGACGCCCCGGCCGATGCAATGGCTGATCGGGGCGTGGAATGCTCTGCCAACACTTTCGGCGCCCAGTGCAATAGCACAATCGAGCGCTCAGTTCAGGTGCCGCCGTCCGACCTAGCGTTCGTCGGGGTCACTGCTGATCGGGTTGGCATACATCGGGTTGGCATACATCGAGGGAATTACTGACGTTGAAGTGCGTCGCAGGCCGATGCTATCCAACTGCCGGTCCAGACAGTCATAATACTGGGGGCCGCCGCGCAGGATCGGTATTTTGACGCTGTCATAGCCGAGGTCTTTCAGGTGCCGGAATTGATCGAGGTGTCCTGCCTCGATAAATCCGCTAAGGCACAACAGAATTGATGCCAACCTGCATTGTTGTCTCCCTCCCCGTGATGTCCTGCGCTACCGCATCCGTGGGGGGTTGCGGGCGCGGCGTTGTCACGCTAATGGCATGTTATCGGTCACCGACCGGGCGGGTATAGCTCAGTGGTAGAGCAGCAGCCTTCCAAGCTGAGTATGCGGGTTCGATTCCCGCTACCCGCTCCAAAATCCTATCCGATTGTCGCTGACGGTAGTGTTGGTGCGCTGGTTGAGCCTTTACGAGCGATCACTTTATCGCTTTGGGTAAGGTGCTGTTCATCTGAACATGTCTAGGCTCTGGCTGGCTATAGTGCCGCATGCCGAGACAATGTTGGATAGTCACTCGCATCGCTGTCATCGATAATGACCCGCTCTACCTGGAATTTGTGGCCTCATTATTTGCCAATGAGGACAGTCTTCAGGCGGTCAAGGCCGCCTCAGCCGATGAACTGATCGCACCTCTCAAGGCTGATCCATCGATTGAATGCGTGGAGGTTGATTATAATCTGGGTGTCGATATCGGACTGGCGCTCGGCAAGGCCATCAAGGATGGGTTTGCGGACGCGCCGCCGATCATCATGCTGACGGGTCAAGGCAGTGAATGCACGGCGGTCAAGACGTTCCGAATTGGCTTTAGCGACTATGTTTCCAAACACAATTTGGACTGTACCGAATTGATCAGAGCAGTCCAGAGCGCAGTTGCGCGCCGCCAGGAGGATCGCTCCCGCCTTGCGGAAACCAACAAGCTGCGCAGTAAATGTGCGTTTTGACAATCTGACCGGATTGCATTCAGCGAGCTATGTGCGGGCGCGTCTGGACGAGTTGCGATTCAGATGAGCCCAGGAGGAGTTCATCCTGGTGATGGTGCGGCCGCGTCCGCTCAGCCAGATTCGCAGCGACCTTGGCTATGTCGTGGCCGATCGCCTGTTGCGCGATTTTGCCGGCCTGTTGAAAGCGGCGACAGCTGACAGCGCCCTTTGTGCACCACGGCTCTGACCAGTTTGTCTGTGTCTATAAGGGGCGGACTGAGGCCGACTTTGTCGATGCGATCTGCTAGCGCATTCTGTGCAATGTGCGGCTATCGACACAACATAATCGCATGCAGCTCGATATTGAACCGCGCATCAGCGCGGCCACGTTCCCGGCCGATGGGGACAGTGCCGACAGCGTCATCTGGGCCGCAGCAGCCGTACTGGAACAGGCCGAGAAATTGGGACTGTCTTACAGTTTCACTCAGGACGAGCTGCCAATCGATGACGAAGGCCCGGCGCCGAGCTAGACGGTCCCGCTGCAGCAACTGGATGAAATGCGCAAAGAGATGCGCAGGCGGGTGTTCAAAAAGGGCAAAATCATTGCCGAAGGGCTAAACTCGGTGATCGACTGCATCGTACGCAATGCTTCGGAGTCTGGAGTGCATTTGCGGATCGACAGCTATTTTTAAGTGCCTGAACGGTTCACGTTTCAGATCGTGGGTGCGGACCAGCTGCGCGAGGTCGAAAAGCGCTGGCAGGTTGGCGCCGATCTAGGAGTGGAATATCGTGAGTATCCGCCGATGAGTGCGACCACCGAGTTTGCCGCGAAAATGGTCGAATTGAGCACTGCATTCGCGCGACGCACTTTTGACGACGCCAATGAACTGGAAGCCACCACTGATGAACTGTCGCAGGGCGATGAAGCCGGGGCGCAGCGGGCGGATCCAGTATCTGGGCGGATCCAGTATCTGAGGAGCTGGCTGGCGGATGGCTTCTCAACATTTGGCCTGGTGGTGCTGGAAAAACCGGCCTGCGAACTGGAGGCGGGAATACTCGATGCCGCCAGTGCCAAAGACATCAGCGTGCGTACCGGGGCTCTGGCCGCCGCGATCCGTCACGCCTGTGGCCAGACAGCAGACAAGACAGTAGAAAGCAATGTCGCACCCTGATTTGGAAAGCCATGCAGTCGTCCCGACAAAACTGGTGTGTATCATTGATCATGCGCTCGAAACCTGTGACTTGGCCGATAAGTTGGCTGGGTTGAGCTATGACGCGATTGATCTGTAGTACGATTTGCCGCCCGACGATTGTCTTGCCATGATTATCAGCCGGACAGTTGACCCACATCTGCGGCTGGTCCAGATGCTTTCGGCCTATCATTCGGTCATTCTGACCAGTAAAGACCAGGGTTTTGAAGCCAATCTGGACGCTATCCGCGCCGGTGTTCGCGCTAGCCTGGCCTCACCCCTCGATATGGTGGAACTGGACGTCTGACTCACTAGCTTCAGCCAGTCGGAGAGCCAGCCCTATTCGATTATGGTTGTCGATAACATTGCCGCCCAGAGCTATGCGCTGACGCTGAAAGCGGCCGGCATGCAGGCTACCATTATCACCAATGCCACAGAGGCCTGCGATGCGATCAACCGCTCGTCGCCCGATCTGGTAGTGATGGACATGAACATGCCCGGGGCCGATGGATTGGAAATTGCCAGAGTGCTGCGACTATCGCGCAAGAATCTGTCCTTGCCGATCGTATTTCTGTCATCGGAAAAGGATCTCGATCTGCAGCGCGCGGCGCGCAAGATTGGTAGCGACGACTTCATCTCCAAGCCCGTGGATCCTAGCAATCTGACGTCTCTGATCAAAATTCGGGCCGAGCGGACCCGGGCGCTGCGCCAGATCATGGATCGCGACAGTCTGACTGGTCTGCTCAATCATGCCCGTTTTAAGGACCGAGCGGCCGACGAATTGAACCGCTCGCGGCGCGCGAGCTCGACATTTTCACTGTGTCTGCTCGATCTGGGCCATTTCAAGCGGATCAATGATACCCATGGCCATCTCTGTGGTGACCGGGTCCTGCCCATACTGGCGCACTCGCTGCAGGGCACGTTGCGCCAGGCGGACGTGATTACCCGCTATGGCGGGGAAGAATTTGCCGTGCTGCTGGTGGGGGCCGATGCAACGCGTGCCCAAATCGTGATGGACAAGGTGCGCCGTTCATTTGAACAATTGGCGTTCGACGGACCAAATGGTGCCTTCACCGTGACTATCAGCGTTGGTGTCA
>JALBVE010000097.1 GCA_025050575.1 Candidatus Devosia symbiotica | reverse complement strand
GGCACCGTCGCGCTGCATCAATTCGATCGTGACCATTCGATCAATTCGTCATGGATGTCGATCGTGCCCTGAATGAAACCGCCCAGCGCCCGTGGTGAGTAGGATAGCGCCATGCAGGCCGATCTTGTATGGCAGATAGTTTAGATCGGGATCGCAAAAAAACGAAACATTCGTCTTTCTATTCGAAATATAAACGCGTACAAACGAAACTAACAAAGAGTGGGATCTATGAGCGTAAGCGACAGTGTCGATATCTTTGTCATCGGCGGCGGTATCAATGGCGCCAGCGTGGCGCGTGACGCTGTAGGCCGCGGTTATTCGGTTGCCCTGGCAGAGATGAATGATCTGGCTTCGGGCACCTCATCGGCCGCCACCAAGCTAGTGCATGGCGGGCTGCGTTATCTTGAACACTATGAATTCCGTCTGGTGCACGAAGCGCTGGCCGAACGCGAAGTGCTATGGGCCGCCGCGCCACATATTATCTGGCCGCTGCGTTTCGTGTTGCCGCATCATAAGGGGTTGCGCCCGGCGGTGATTCTGCGGGCCGGACTGGCGATGTATGATTATATGGGCGGGCGCCGCCTGCTGCCGCCCACTAAGACGCTAGACCTGACCAACGATATTACCGGCAAGCCGCTCAAGCCCGGCTATCGGCTGGGTTTTGAATATTCCGATTGCTGGGTCAATGACGCCCGCTTCGTGGTACTCAATGCGCGCGACGCCGCCGACAAGGGTGCTGCGATCCATGTGCGTACCAAGGTGACGAGCCTGCGCCGCGACAAGGGCGAATGGATCGTCGAGCTGGATGGCGAGGCGGGATGCCAGACCCTGCGGGCCAAGCTGGTCGTCAATGCCGCCGGCCCCTGGGTTGATCAGGTTATCACCGGGGCAATGGGCAAGAACGGGGTGCATAATGTGCGGCTGGTCAAAGGCAGCCATCTGGTGGTGCACAAGCTCTATGACCACGACCGCTGCTATATGTTTCAGAACAGCGACGGGCGGATCATTTTTGCCATTCCCTACGAGAATGATTATACACTGATCGGTACTACTGACGAAGATTACGATGGCGATCCCAAGGACGTCAAAATCTCCGATGCTGAAACCCACTATCTGCTCAGCGCGGCGAGCGAATATTTCGCCAGGCCGCTGACCCGCACCGATATCGCCTGGAGCTATTCGGGCGTCAGGCCACTGTTTGACGATGGGGCCAGCGCCGCCCAGGAGGCGACGCGCGACTATGTGCTCAAGGTCGATGGTAACGCCCAAACAAGCGCGGCGATCAATGTGTTTGGCGGCAAGCTGACCACGTCGCGCAGGCTGGCCGAGTCCGTTCTGGAAAAGATCGAGAAGATGCTGGGGGTCAAGGGCAAGCCCTGGACTAAGAAGAGCACCCTGCCCGGCGGCAACTTTGCGCCACTGGCGTTTGATGCTGAAGTGCGGCGGCTGGGCAAGGACTATCCCGGTCTGCCGCAGACCATGTTGCACCGATATGCAAGGCTCTATGGCACCAAGGCGCGCGTCCTGCTAGGCGCTCGCGGTGACATTGCCAGCCTGGGACAGCATTTCGGAGCCGATCTTTATGCGGCCGAAGTGGACTATCTGGTTGCGCATGAATGGGCGAGGATGGCACAAGATATATTGTGGCGCCGGACCAAGCTGGGCTTGCGGGTCAGCAAGGCCGAGGTCATTGCGCTAGAGAATTATCTGGCGGCGTGCCGTTAGCTGAGCTGGCTGTCGGCGCAACACCTCCCCCTTGATGGGGGCGGGAGGATGGCCAAGGAGCCGATAGAGCTTCGAAGGGGAGAGACAGATGAGCTATATTCTGGCGATCGATCAGGGCACAACATCGAGCCGGGCGATTGTGTTCGCCAAGGACCGCAGCATTGCTGGCAGCGGGCAAAAGGAATTCACCCAGATCTTTCCGCGGGATGGCTGGGTCGAGCACAACCCCGAAGAAATCTTGGAGAGCGTGGTCTGGGCGATCAGGACCGCGCTGGTCGATGCCGGGATCGAGGCTAGTCAGGTCGCGGCGATCGGCATTGCCAATCAGCGTGAAACCACGCTGATCTGGGACCGCAAGACCGGCAAGCCGATCTACAATGCCATTGTGTGGCAGGATCGGCGCACGGCTGCCTATTGCGCCAAGCTCAAGCAGGACGGGCACGAGACGCTGGTCACCTGTAAGACCGGGCTGCTGCTGGACCCCTATTTTTCCGGCACCAAAGTCAAATGGCTGCTCGACAATGTCGATGGCGCGCGCGAACGGGCCGAAGCGGCTGAACTAGCATTCGGCACGGTGGATAGTTTTCTGATCTGGCGGCTGACCGGGGGCAAGTCGCATGTCACAGACGCCACTAATGCGGGGCGCACGCTGCTGTTTGATATCGCCGCCAATGCCTGGGATGCAGAGCTACTGGATCTGTTTGCGGTGCCCGACGCGCTGCTGCCGGCGGTCAAGGATTGCGCTGACGATTTTGGGATGACCGAGGCGGCATTGTTTGGCGCAGAAATTCCGATCCTGGGGGTGGCAGGCGACCAGCATGCGGCCACCATCGGGCAGGCCTGCTTTGCGCCGGGCATGCTGAAATCGACCTATGGCACGGGCTGTTTTGCGCTGCTCAATACCGGCGCCGACATGGTGCGTTCGCATAACCGGTTGTTGACCACTATTGCCTATCGGCTGAACGGGCAGACCAGCTACGCACTGGAAGGCTCGATCTTTATTGCCGGGGCGGCGGTGCAATGGATCCGCGATGGGCTGAAACTGGTCAAACAGGCCAACGATACTGAGCCGCTGGCGCGGACGGCGGACCCAAGCCAGAACGTCTATATGGTGCCTGCCTTTGTCGGTCTTGGCGCGCCCTGGTGGGATGCCGAGGCGCGTGGGGCGATCTATGGACTGACCCGCAATTCGGGTCCGGCTGAAATCGCCAAGGCGGCGCTTGAGGCCGTCTGCTACCAGACGCGCGATCTGCTCGAAGCCATGCACAAGGATTGGGGCGAGAGCGGCAAGACGGTGCTGCGGGTCGATGGCGGCATGGTCGCCTCAGACTGGACTATGCAGTTTCTTGCCGATGTGCTTGATGCCCCGGTCGACCGGCCCAAAATTCTCGAAACCGCGGCACTGGGCGCGGCCTGGCTGGCCGGATCGCGCGCCGGGGTTTGGCTGGACATGGCCGAATTCGCCAAGAGCTGGGCGCTGGAACGCCAGTTCACGCCGGCCATGGACGCCGCCACGCGTGACGCCAAGATCGTCGGCTGGGACGACGCGATGCGGCGGACGCTGACGACGCCGTGAGCTTGGGGGACAATGGCCTTGATGGGGTGATTATCGGACCGGCGGCGTTTCGTTTGAAACGCCCATACCTGCCATCTTGACCCTAGAGTGATGTCGCCTTAAGATCAGACATGGCAACAAGCATCTTTGGGAGCTGCTGCTTATACTCTTTGCCGTCATCTTAGATGGCACTGTTTTCTACCATGCAGCGAAAGGGTGGTAGCTGAGTAGACCCGCTCTTACCTCACTCCGATGATTTTAGTAACCATCAACTCCGATGGGTTCAAGCTCACCTCTGATTTTGCCAAGCTTTTCACTGTGGTTTTTGTCATTGGCGGACTGGGCGTCATGCTTAGTCTTGTGCTGCTCTTGGCAAGCTACATTACTGGAACTTAGAGTCTAGTTATGTGGGAAACGCCTGCGAAACCTGCACCCGCTCCAATTGGAGAGAATTAGATCATGCTTACATGGCAAATGGCTCTAGCAGTCGTTTTTGCAAGCCGATTGTCGGTGCAGCGCTATTTCACTGTGCCACTCCCAATAAAGGTAGCTTCCTTATAAAAGGAACGACTGCTTTTCTTTGGACGCGGGTTAAGCTCTTAGATCCGATTGCCTTCCAGCAAGACATCGAAGGTCGGAC
>JALBVE010000096.1 GCA_025050575.1 Candidatus Devosia symbiotica | reverse complement strand
TGCGCGTGACCGAAGAGCGCGTCCGATGGCGCGGGCCAATAGGCTGCGGCTGGACGGTAAAGACCTCGATATTGGTGATCCGCCAGGATTGTTGCTGCATTATTGGCAGAACAGCCGGTTAGTCAGCCATGTGATGATGGTCGCCTGAACTGACCGGCTCACCAAACCGAACATAATCAGGTCTGGCGGCGTCGCGCCTCGGCCTTGACTGGGCCTTTCCAGAGTTACAGAATATCCATTTTTCGACTGGTTCTATAATCCACGGCAATGCTGGAATCATGCCGCGACAATTCTCTAGCCTGCCCAAATTTCTGCTCCCGATGCAGCGCGATATGGTGGTCGTCGACGCGACGTCACGCCGATGATCGCTCGCAGAATTCTGCGGCCTAATATGGTAATTCGTATGGAGATCAAAATGAATTCGATACATACCATATAGGTGGCAATGCAGCTCGCTGCCTCAAGTAATACTGCCTTCGCGGCAGGCATGGAATCCGCCAAAATGAGGATGGGAAGCAAGACCAATATCGTGCCGGTGACCAATCTAGTGAATATGATCGGCAGTTGGACTATCGGCGATCCGTCACTTCTGGGCAAGGCGCCAGCGCCAAAATCTTTGACACCAAGGCGCTGTAGTTGACGATTGATCAGGCCAAAATCGCCAGCGCCGAAACGGTCAAATTGATTCTGTTGAGCAAGCTGTACCAGGCGATCCAAGGTGATGCTGCGCTCAATGGCTAGTCCGATGAAAGCGATGATCTGGTCCAAGCTCTCATGCCGCAACAGGTCGGTAAGGACATAGAGACGACCATCACGCATCTTAATCGTGTCGGCTTCCATCGCCTCGAGGCTAGCGCTGATATAGAGGGTCAGATCGGTATGGATGATTATCAGCAGGTCGGAGTGGGCGATGGTCGGGCCGCCCTTGAACGGGATCTTTTCGCCCTGGGCCACGGAGATGACATTAGAGGGTGATATCGGCCAGATTTGGCGAAAATGTCGCCGCTAGATTGTCGCCGCCGCTTTCGATCAGGATAATATCGAGATCGGGGAATTTGCGATTGAGATCGTCGATAGCCGCCAGATTGAGCGAGGCATCCTCGCGAACCGTTGTGTGTGGACAGCCACTGGTTTCCACCCCGATAATGCGATCTTCGGAAATGGCTTGGGCGCAGGCCAGGATCAGTGTGTCCTCGCGAGTGTAAATGTCATTGGTGACCACGGTCATGGAATAGCGATCGTGCAGCGCCTTGAGCAGATTTTCGCAGAGCGTGGTCTTGCCCGAGCCGACGGGGCTGCCAATGCGTAGGGGGTCGTTCAGGGATTTCATAGCAGCCTCATAATGACGAGTGCGAGGAAGCCCGCGCCGAGCAGCAGGCAAAGAGGGGAATAGACTCGGCGGTCATTGAGCCGGAAATTGGGCTGTGGAGTCTTGTCGGCCCACCAGACTGTGTAGCCGAGAATGCCACGGCCGAGAAAAACAGCGGCCAGAGGCAGGCCGAGCAGGGTCAGCAGCAGACCGCCACTATCATGGTCTGCAAGGGACAGGGCCAAAATGCCAGTGACAAGTGTGGCCAGCGCCACGGCAAAGGAGGCTAGTCTTGGCGGCATGCGCTTGATATCGCGAAGGCCGACGACGGTCTGGGCCAGTAGCTTCTCGTCGCAGATCGGCCAGGTCTGGCCAATCGTCCACAGCAGATGGGCGACCGAGACGGCTAGCAGCAGCACGAACATCAGGGAAGCGAGCGGGATGCTCATGAGCGAAAATCCTCGTCGTTAGCGTTTTGTGGGCCATCTGGGCAATATCAGCCGCATAGGCCACTGCGCCAATATCATCGCGTGTGGCATGCTGGCACAGCGCGGCCATGCTAGCGATGACCGGCTCAAGCGTCGCCATGATCGCCAGCCCATCGGACTGGCCAATGGGCACCAGGCGCACGGCGACCGAAACCTGACTATGCGCGGCGATAGCGCCTGCGGCGATTCGGTAGAGGCAGGACCAAGACGGATCGGCCAGCACTGGGGTCGGCTAGACGCTGGTCGCGAGCCGGGGTCAGAGCGAGGCAGAGATCGGCCAGTTCCTGCAGTTCGGCGAAGTCGGTAGCCGCGCGATAGGCCTGAGCCAGCAAGATACCGTCGGTGCGCAGGCTGCCGTGGATGAGCACGCCTTTGACCCATTGCTGAGTCATGTCGCGGTAGTGCATCGTGCCACTGGCGATGGCGGATTCTAGATCTGCTGACCAGGCAAAGGCGACCATTGGGAAGGCTGGAGAGAGCCAAGTTAGCAGTTTTTGCAGGTCGGAATGGGCTGTCATCGAACGAGCAGCGCGTGCTCGGCATCGCCATGGCTGTTGATAGGCGCTATGTTCGGCGAAGAAGAGCCCGATAACGTCGGCCAGTTTGGCTCTCAGTCCTTCGAGCATGATACAGCCGGTCACGCACTGCCGACTTATGGGCGCACCGATGAAAAGCGTCTGCGGCAGATTCTGGTGAATTTGTTGTCGAATGCCATCAAATTTACCAGCGTTGGCCATGTTGGCTTTGAAGTGGAGTATCACAACCAAGTGGCCAGCTTCATTGTGGATGACAGCGGCAGTGGTATTGGTCCGGGTGATATCGAGCACGTGTTTGAACCTTTCGTGCGGGGGCAACCGCTTCGTGTCCGGCCTTGGCTTAAGCCTGACCATTACCAAGCTGCTGACCGAAACGCTGGGCGGAAAAATTACCCTGACCCAACACATTGGGGGAGGTCGGCACGCGGTTTCAGGCGCGACTGATGCTGAGCAAGGTGGAGTGCGGCAGGTGGTCAGTGCCGATATCCGCCGGGTGATCGGCTATAATCGGCTATAAGGGGCTACCGCGCACTGTGATGGTGGTGGATGACAATGCTGATTATCGCGATCTGATGCGCGAAATATTGTCGCCGCTTGGCTTTGCCGTGCTGAATGTCAAGGACGGCTCAAGCTGCCTTGAGACGATCGATCTGCACCAGCCTGACCTGTATTTTCTCGATATCCGCACGCCCGGCATGAGCGGATGGACGCTACTACAGGCATTGGGCGATCGCGGGGTCGTGCACTAAAGCTACGTTCGCCGGGCGCCGAGCGCTTGCGCGAGAACTGGTCAGTCTAGGGCAAATTGGCCATGTGCGTGGCATTGAAAGCAAGCTGGTTGAGCTGGCGAGCCTGGCGGCCAACCGACCGCTGGTGGATGCCTTGCGGCAATATGTCGACGCCTTCGATTTCTAGGGGCTATGCCGAACTCATTGAGCGGGTGAGCTATGAGCTGAATTGAAAAGGACCAGGATATTGTGTTGCTAGTCGATGATTTGCTAGAGTTGCTGGGATTTTTGACCTCTGCGCTTGAACATTCCGGCGTTATGGTGCTGGTGGCCCGCAGCGGCGAAGCGGCGCTGAACATTGCCTTGCGAGTGGCGCCCGATGTGGTCTCGATGGGCGCTGTGATGCCGGTTCTGGATGGTTTTAAAACCTGCCGGCAACTCAAAGCGATGACAACGCTGGCCCATATTCCAGTCATTTTCATGACCAGTCTGACGGAGACAGAGCGCATTGTGCATGCGCTGGAGAGTGGTGGAGTCGACTATTTGTCCAAGCCGATCAATGTGGACGAACTGCGTGCGAGGATCCGTATGCATCTGGCCAATGCAAGAAGGGCGCAGAGCGCGCATCGCGCTAGACGCAGCCGGACGTCACTTGGTGGCTTTTGGCCGCAATGACGCGGTGCTATGGTTGATACAGCAAAGTACCCGCCTGCTCGAGCAATCGGGCGTGGATGTTCATGGCTCGGGCGAGATGTCGACGCGCTTCCTGGCCTGGCTGCTGCAACGGGGCGATGATGAGGCCTCTAGGAGTGGCTTTGAGCTCGCCCTAACAATTCACCTGAACTGCAATATTCCTTTCTCGGGGTTATTGGCGGTGACGAGTATCTGTTCCGGCTGACCCGCGTCTAGGCCGAAGGTTAGGAAGAGGTGCTGCGGCAGCAGTTTGGTCTGACACTGCGCGAAAGCGATGTGCTGCTGTGGATCGCCCGAGGCAAATCGAATCGGGATATCGGCGATATTCTGGGGCTCAGTCCGCGCACCGTGAACAAGCATCTTGAGCAGATCTACACCAAGCTCGGGGTCGAGAACCGTGCTTCGGCGGCGATCAAGGCGATTTAGGCCCTGCAGACGTTGTTCGAATTGTAGGCAGGCGAAGGCACGGCACGATCACATCCGGCAATATTGCCGATCACAATTTATCTGCGGTGGAACCCTTGCCATGACCCATC
>JALBVE010000095.1 GCA_025050575.1 Candidatus Devosia symbiotica | reverse complement strand
CAGCGCACTAGCAAGGCTGTTGCCGACTAGGGATGCAGGGATAAGCGGGATAGCGTGATTGCACGACCTACCGGACGGCATCTCCCTCTTGATGGATAGGTTGGGCGGGGGCGTTTGCTGCGAGCTTGAAGCACCCGGAGATGGCCCCACCCTGCTCGATCACGGACTTGGTAGAAGCCAGATCCTATCTTGCTCCTCTCCGCAAGGGGAGGGGGACCGACTGAGATACTGGCGCATCCAACACCACAGGCGGCCGCCGTATCGCTATGATCAGAAAGATCACGATAAAGGCGCTGCTCATCAGCAGCACAATGGTCGGCGCGGGCGCGGAGTCGATGAAGAAGCTGAGATAGATGCCGAACAGGGAACTGGTCACCGAGATGATGACGGCAATCAGCATCATCGGCGCAAAGCGCTTGGAGATGAGATAGGCGATGGCGCCCGGCGCCACGAGCAGGGCAATCACCAGCACGATGCCGACGGCGGTCAGGGCCGCAACAATAGTCAGTGAGAGCAGGGCCAGAAGCCCATAGTGCAGCAGCCGAACCGACAAGCCGATGGCGCCAGCCTGTTGCGGGTCAAAGATGAACAGCAGCAGATCACGCCACTTGGCCAGCACAATCAGGGTGACCCCCAGGGCAATGATGCCGGTCTGGATCAGATCGCCGGCGCTGATACCCAGCATATCACCGAACAGGATGTGGTCGAGATGCATATCGGTCTGGATGGAGGTGTAGAGCACAATGCCTAGGCCGAACATACCCGAGAACACCACACCCATCACGGTATCTTCCTTGATGCGACTGTTCTCCTTGAGGAAACCAACGGTCATGGCACAGCCCATGCCGGCGGCGAAGGCGCCCATCGCCAGCGGCAGGCCGACAATATAAGCCAGCACCACGCCGGGCAGGACGGCGTGGGAAATGGCGTCACCCATCAGAGACCAACCCTTAAGTACAAGAAAACAGCTGAGCAGGGCCGTCGGCACCGCCACCATGACCGCGATCAGCATCGCATTGGTCATGAAATCGAACTGAAATGGCCAGAAGGCATAGATCAGGAAGTCGTTCATCGGCTGGCCTCGCTGGCGATATTGGCATCGCGACGACGCGTGGAGGCCAGCATGCCGTGCTTGGGTGCATAGACAAAGGAGGTCAAGAACACACTGGCCTGTAGCACCACAATGACGCCGCCTGTGGCGCCATCCAGGAAAAAGGAAATATAGGCGCCGAACAGCGAAGAAAGCGTGCCGACGGCAACGGCAATCAGGATTAGGCGCGGGAAGCGGTCGGTCAACAGATAGGCGGTCGCGCCCGGAGTCACCGTCATGGCAATGACCAGGAAGGCACCGACGGTCTGCATGGCCGCCACGGTGCAGGCAGCGAGCAGGGTAAAAAAGATAACCCGCAGCAATGGCGGATTGAGCCCGATGGTGCGGGCATGGCCTTCGTCAAAGAAGGTGACCATCAGATCCTTCCAGATAATGCCCATGACGATCAGCGTCACCACGGCAATGATAACCAGCTGGACGGTGTCCTCGGGCGTCACGGCTAGAATATTGCCCATGACAATAGTCTGGATATTGACCGAGGTGGGCGATAGCGAAATCATGAACAGGCCGAGCCCGAAAAAGGCGGTAAAGATCAGGCCTATCACCGAATCTTCCTTGAGCTTAGTGCGCTGGGTCAAAAACAGCATGGCGCCGGCGGCTAGCCCGCCCGAGAAGAAGGCACCGAGCGAAAAGGGCAGACCCAGCATATAGGCTCCAGCCACCCCGGGGACGATGGAATGGCTCAGCGCGTCGCCGATCAGCGACCAGCCCTTGAGCATCAGATAGGCCGACAGGAAGGCGCAGACCCCGCCTACCAGGGCGGAAACTAAGATGGCATTGATCATGTAGTGGTAGTTGAAGGGCAACAACAGGTGCTCGATCATTCTTCAACCAGTCCCGATTGTTGCATGGTCATCTTGCCCTTTTCGCCATACATGACCAAAGGCCGCTCATCATCAGTGATGACGGTGAGATGACGCGGATCATCATCCTCATGAAGACCCGTCCCCGCCAGAACGAAGTGGCGCAGGGCGCCGCCAAAGGTCTGCTCAAGCCATTCACGGGTGAAGATCTCGCTGGTCGGACCGGAAGCCAGCACCGTGCCTTTTACCAGCACTGTGCGATCACAGAATTCGGGGACCGAGCCAAGATTGTGAGTAGAAACCAGCATGACCTTGCCCTCGTCGCGCAGGTCGCAGAGCAGGGCGACAATGGCGTCTTCGGTTTTGACGTCGACGCCGGTGAAGGGTTCATCGAGCAAGATGACCTGGCTCTGCTGCGCCAGCGCCCGGGCTAGAAAGACCCGCTTCTTCTGACCGCCGGAGAGCTCGCCGATCTGGCGGTGGCGGAATTCGAGCAGGTTCACGCGTTCGAGTGCCTGGGTTACCATGGCATGGTCGGCCGGCTTAGGCCGACGCAGAATTCCCATATGGCCGTAGCACCCCATCATCACCACATCTTCGACTAGCACCGGGAAATTCCAATCGACATCCTCGGACTGCGGTACATAGGCGACCAGATTGTGTTTGAGCGCCTGGCGACCGGGCACACCGAGAATTTTAATCGAACCGGCAGCCAGCGGCACAAAGCCCATAATAGCCTTGAACAGGGTGGACTTGCCCGAGCCGTTCACCCCTACCAATGCGGTGATCGAGCCGCGCGGAATGGAAAAGCTGGCATGGCGGATAGCGGTGGTGCCATTGCGATAGGCGACGGTGATGTTGCTGACGGTCAGGCCGTTGGCGGAGGCGTCGTTCATTGCGTGAGGCCTTTGACGATAGTGCTGGCAGTGACGCTGAGCAGATCAAGGTAAGTTGGCACCGGACCATCTAGTTCCGAAAGTGAGTCTACATAGAGCACGCCACCATATTTGATGCCGGATTCGCGCGCGACCTGTTCGGCGGGCTTAGGGGAAATGGTGGATTCCGAAAAAATTGCTGGTACGTCGTGTTCGCGCACCTGGTCGATGACATAGCGCACCTGCTGTGGAGTGCCCTGCTGGTCAGCATTGATCGGCCAGAGATAAAGTTCCTTGAGGCCAAAATCGCGAGCCAGATAGCTGAAGGCGCCTTCCGAGGTCGTAAGCCAGCGGCGATCCTCTGGGGTCGCCGCAATGGCGGCGCGGATCGGCTCAACAGTCGCGTTGATCTTGGCCGAATAGGCGGCGGCATTGGCGTTGTAAGTCGCCTCATTGGCCGGATCGGCAGCAATGAAGGCCTTGCGGATATTCTCGACATAGATGAGCGCGTTGTTGGGCGACATCCAGGCATGCGGGTTTGGTTTGCCCTCATAAGGTCCTTCGCCAATGCTCATCGGCTCAACACCTGCGGACACCACGACCGAGGACACATCCCCGAGATTGTTGAGGAAGCGCTCGAACCATTGTTCGAGGTTGAGCCCGTTCCAGAGCAGCAGATCGGCACCCTGGGCGGCAATCAGATCGCCGGGGGTGGGCTGATATTGGTGAATTTCTGCACCAGGCTTGGTAATCGAAACCACTTTGGCTGCGTCGGTAGCCACATTAGCCGCTATGTCAGCGATGACGGTGAAGGTGGTGATGACCTTGAGACGATGGGGCGCCTTGTCCTGGGCCAGGGCTGGGAAAGATGCGAGAACGACGGCGGACAGCAGCAGAACGGAAAACAAGCAACAACGCATCAAACACTCCGGGTCAGCGAGATATCGATCTGTAGTGCAATTGCAAATCATTTGCAAGAACGATGTCGGCAGATTTGGGGAGGGGATTGGCCCGGAAGCGACCACGGACGACGATGCTCCTGCCGGACGGTCCGGCATCTACGTATTATCCGAAATTGTAGTTCCGATGTAATTCGGGTCAATTTATAGATACTTTCAATTACTTCAGCCTGATTTTCACGCAATTTTATCTTCAATGGAATCTTTGACAGTCATTCATGATATGGTTTGTACTTACTTATACTTTGCTCTCTTTCTATAGAAAGATCTAAACGCAATTTGTTGCAACAATGCTAGGGAACGTCTTGTCATAGACAAGAGTGTATTCATCGGAAAGCTTAAGGAAAGCCTTCATCCAGAGCTGGTGCGCCAGGTCGCCACCCCCTCACAGATGACTTTGCGATCGCCGACAATCAGAATCAGAACCAGGGCAGGTTGGCTGAAATGGCCAACCTGAAGCCGGAGGTTTTGCGCAATATGGGCCTCAGCTTCGGTGGCGAAGAGGTAATGGACACTCAGAACCATAACTAAGGATCGGTGGCGGGCGCGCTCGGTCGGACGCCGCAAAAGCCCGACTAACTCAAGCACCATCTCACCGGATAAGCGAAGGGTTGTTGCTCATGGACGTGCATCTCATCTTTCCGCCGCAGTGATCACGGTTTCAACTGTTTCTAAGCATAC
>JALBVE010000094.1 GCA_025050575.1 Candidatus Devosia symbiotica | reverse complement strand
ATGAATAAATCGAAACAATCTTGGTTGAGCGATTGGGAGCGATGACGTACAGAGTAGAGCGAACATGGAGATGGTGGCGCACCCGACACGATTCGAACGTGTGGCCTCTGCCTTCGGAGGGCAGCGCTCTATCCAGCTGAGCTACGGGTGCATCCGTGAAGCGGGATAGGGCCCCGCCTAAACAGAGGCCCAAACTATCCAAAGCCGGCGTGCTGCGCAACGGGGTTGGCGGGTTTTGTTTTGTCGCGTTCAGCGGGCTGTCGCGCGGTGTCTGAATGCCGCTGCGGGATGCCGATATTAACCCGGCGCCCGCGGCGCGGTTGATCTGTTGCCAGCGTCGCGCGTTAACTGTCTTCAAGCTGCCCCGATTGGGTTCTATCGTGCCGGGATAGAAAATGTGCTAAGGGTCAGGCTATGACAAGACAAAGCAATTGGCGCCAGGACGCCAGCGTGCTTAGTATGAGCCTGGTCGTGGCCCTGGCCGTGTTGGGCTGCTCGATGAGCGAGTTTAAGCCTGGCTCGGACGCAGCCAGTGCTGGGCTGACCGAATTTGTCGCCCCAACCACCCCGACGGGCTATGTGCCCAAAGCCGATGCGGTGCCAATAGCGGTTTCGGCGCTAGGCTATACCGATAGCTCAATGGACGGGCTGATCAGTCATTATGCGCGGCATTACAGCGTGCCCGAGGATCTGCTGCGCCAGGTGATCGTGCGCAAGAGCAATTACAATGCGGGCGCACGCAACTGACCCTATTACGGCTTGATGTAGATCAGTCACGCCACTGCCGGCGGCATGGGCTATCACGGCGCCGCCGGCCGGCCTACTCGATGTCGAAACCAATCTGCGTTATGCGGTGCGTTATCTGGCCGGGGCCTATGTCGCCGCCGGCGACAATTATGACCGTGCGGTGCATTTTTATGCCGATGACTATTACTATGACGCCAAGAGCGCCGGCCTGCTGCAAAAGGCTGGGCTGCGCTAGAGCGCGGCTAATTCGGGCTCACTGAGCAGGGTCAGCAGATGACTGGCCATATCGGACTGCTGATAGGGTTTTGACAGGCGCGGCAGATCGATCTGCACGTCGCCGGGCAGTTCAGAATAGCCGGTGGCCAGCAAAGCTGAGATGGCTGATCTATGTCTCGCTGCCAAAACAGCGTTCAGATTGATCAGGGCGTCGTCATCGACCACCAGAATTACCGCGGCCTTGCCGGCCAAATTGAGCATGTCCAAACCCTCTAATGGCGATCGACTACCCCCGATCTGCCCCTAACGCGCAAAAACAGCTCAAATGCGATGGCCAACATCACAGGCTGGCCGCCCAAGCGCAATTGGCTGCGCACGGATGGGTTGTGCCCCGCTTGCTGGCCGACAGGTCTTTTGGCGGCGGCAAAACTGCCCTAATAGTCATCGGGTTCACACTTCGGAATCGCCCCCATGCATTTGCTGCTCGTCGACGGTTCGGCTTATATCTTTCGCGCCTTCCATGCTCTGCCCCAGCTCAACCGCAAGTCGGACGGGCTGCCCGTGGGCTGTGTGCAGGGGTTCTGCAACATGCTCTATAAGCTCACCGAGGACCTTAAGGGCAAGGATGCACCCACCCATATGGCGGTGATTTTTGATCATTCGGGTAAGACGTTCCGCGATGATTTCTATCCCGATTACAAGGCGCAACGCCCATTGGTGCTGGCCGAATTAGTGCTGCAGTTCCCGCTGATCCGGGCGGCGACCCGCGCCTTCTCGATTGTTTCGATCGAGATGAAGAGCTGGGAGGCCGATGATATCATCGCCACCTATGCCCGCATGGCGCGCGAGGCCGGCGGCAAGACGACCATCGTTTCGTCCGATAAGGACATGATGCAGTTGATCGAGCCCGATGGGTCTATTCGCATGCTCGACACTATTCCGCGCCGCGGCCAGCCGCCGTTGCGCTGGATCGGCATGGATGAGGTGTTCACCAAATTCGGCGTCACCCCGGACAAGGTGATCGAGGTGCAGGCGCTGTGCGGCGACAGAGTCGACAATGTCCCCGGCGTGCCCGGCATTGGCGTCAAGACGGCGGCCGAGCTGATTAATGCGTATGGCAGCGTGGAAAATCTACTCGCCCACACCGACGAGATCAAGCAGAACGCGCGGCGCGAAAAGCTCAAGGCTAATGCCGAACTAGCGCTGGTCTCCAAGCAGCTGGTTACTCTGAGTCAGGACGTACCTGTCGAGTTCGATCTGGACGCCCTGGCGCGCCAGCCGATGGAGCCGAGCAATCTCTTCCCCTTCCTTAAGGCGATGGAATTTGACACCATCACCAAGCGGCTGTCCGGCCTGCTCGACGCCAATCCCGATGATTTTGCCGCCGATCCTGAGCTAAGCGCCAAATCGGCGCCGGGCGCGGTGGGCTTTGACAATGCGGCGCGCGCCGAATCCCGCGCCGCACGACACGAGACATTGGGGCGTTCCAATGCCGCCACCGTCGTCCATGCGGCAGCCGAGCACGCCCGTGCCCGCGCCATTGCCTTCAAGCCAGAAGCCTATGAGACGATCCGCGACGCCGCGGCGCTGCAGCGCTGGATCGACGCCATCATGGCTAATGGCTTTGTCGCCACTGATACCGAAACCACCGGGCTCGATAACCAGACGGCCAACCTGGTCGGCATTTCGTTTTCAACCGCGCCGGACAATGGCGCCTATTTGCCGCTGGGGCATAGCGATGGTGAGGCCGATATTTTCGGCGGCGGGCTGGCTGAGGGGCAGATGGATATCCGGCTCGCGCTTGACATGCTGAAGCCCTTATTCGCCGATCCGGCGATCCTCAAAATCTTCCACAATAGCAAATATGATCTGGGCATTCTGGCGCGCTATGACGTTCTGGTGAGCGCTATGGATGATACGCTGCTCTTGAGCTATGCGCTGGACGGGCCGCAGTTCAACACCATGGGCGAGCTGAGCAAGCACTGGCTGGGCTTTGCTGGCCAGTCGATCAAGGAGCTGCTCGGCAACGGCAAATCGGAAAAGACCTTTGCCCAGGTCAGCATCACAGAAGGAGCCAGATATGCCGCCCAAGATGCTAACATGACCATGCGGCTGTGGCAAGTGCTCAAGCCGCGTTTGGTCGCTGAAAACATGACCACGCTCTACGAAACCATCGAACGCCCGCTGGCCCCGGTGCTGGCCCGGATGGAAGCGCGCGGCATCAATATTGACCGGTCTATTCTCAGCCGCCTGTCGGGCGAATTCGCTCAGCGTGCCGCGGGCTTTGAGGCCGAGGCCTATGAGCTGGCCGGGCAGAGCTTCAATCTCGGCTCGCCCAAGCAACTGGGGGAAATCCTGTTCGATAAGATGGGGCTTGAAGGTGGCACCAAGACCAAGACTGGCGCCTGGGCCACCGGCGCCGATGTGCTCGAAGACCTTGCTCTCAAGGGCGTGCCCCTGGCGCGTACTATTGTCGACTGGCGCCAGCTCAACAAGCTGCGCAGCACCTATACCGACGCCCTGCCCGCCTATATCAACGCCCGCACCGGCCGCGTCCACACCACCTATTCTCAGCATTCGGTGCTCACCGGACGCCTCAGCTCAAACAATCCGAACCTGCAGAACATTCCCGTCCGCACCGAGGACGGCCGCAAGATCCGCTCCGCCTTTGTCGCCGCTCCGGGCAAGATTTTGATCTCCGCCGATTACAGTCAGATCGAGTTGCGCGTACTGGCCCATATCGCTGATATCGGGGCCCTCAAGGATGCCTTTGAAGAAGGTCTCGACATTCACGCCATGACCGCCAGCGAAATGTTCGGCGTGCCCGTGGAAGGCATGCCCGGCGATTTGCGCCGCCGCGCCAAGGCGATCAATTTCGGCATTATCTATGGTATTTCCGCCTTTGGCCTGGGCAATCAGCTGGGCATTAGCCGCAGCGAGGCCGGGAGCTACATCAAGATCTATTTCGAGCGCTTTCCTGGCATCAAGGATTATATGGACGAACAGCGCCGCAAGGTGAAGGAAGACGGTCACGTCACCACCATCTTTGGCCGCCGCATCAATTTCCCCAATGCCAAATCGCACAATCCGAGCGAGCGCGCCTTCGTCGAACGCGCCTCGATCAACGCCTCGATCCAGGGTTCAGCCGCCGACATCATCCGCCGCGCCATGATCCGCATGGAGCCTGAGCTAAAAAAGGCAAAAATCGACGCAGACATGCTGCTGCAAGTGCATGACGAACTGATCTTCGAGGTGCCAATCGGCACCGAGGACCAGGCGATCCTGGCGATCAAGGCGGTGATGGAAGGAGCGGCCGAACCGGCGGTGCGCCTGACCGTGCCGATCCAGGTCGATGCGCATGCGGCGAGGAATTGGGACGAGGCGCACTAGGAAATGAAGCGCGCAGAAGGACCATACGATGCCCAAGCAATCGCCAACATCTTTCTTGATAAAAGTGATGTCGTGGGTTTCACGATGTACCTAACGTCACTGTTAAAGAT
>JALBVE010000093.1 GCA_025050575.1 Candidatus Devosia symbiotica | reverse complement strand
GGATGGCGCCTGACCCTCGGGTTGGTGAGTGGTTTTCCATCGTGATAGGCGAGGACGAGATCTCCTATGCCGGTACCTATCTGACGATCGATCCATATGCCCAGATCGCCTTCACCTAGGAGTCACTCTACGCGATCGACGGCAGTACGGTGACGCTGGACCTGCGACCTATCGACATCATCAAGACCGAACTGACGCTGACCCATGTCAAATTTGACAATGAAGGCTCTTGGGACAGGCACAGCAAGGGCTGGGACATCATTCTGAATCCCATGGAAGCGACGGAAATCTAAACACCTAGGCAATGGCGCTGGTTGTAGACTTAATTATGGGGCGGCCGGGAGGCCAGATTGTTTGATGTCCTCCACCCCTTTTTTTGGCGGCCATAACAACATCTTGCTCAAACCGTTGAAGGCCGAGGGACCGAACCGGCAACGACTATTCATCGACGGCATGCCCAAGGCTGACATCGATCTGCCGCAGGCACAGGCGACAGGCATAGCCGGCGGGTTTTTTTGCAATGTTTCTCCCGCCACTGAAGAGCAATCTGAGCACCGTGGTGGCGGCATCCAACTACAGCACGGGTGCGCTGCCGCCCGAACTGGATCCGGCCGATGCGCAAGCGGCCACTTTTGGTATGATGGCCATTGCGCTGCAGATCGAGTAAGCTAAGGGCTATGTGCCGGAGTGCTGCCGAGGTGCGCGCTGCTGTCAAGCGCGGCACGCTGGCGGCTGTGCTGCATATTGAGGGTGCCGAGGTCATCAATACCGAGTTTGCGGCGCTGAAGGTGTTCTACGCCGCGGGATTGCGCTCGATCGGGCTGGTGTCGAGCCGGATCAATGCCTTTGCCAGTGGTGTGCCGTTCCAGTTTCCGTCAGACGCTGAGATCAGGCCGGAGCTGAGCGATGCCGGCAGGGCGCTGGTGTGTGCCTGTAATAGCATGGGTGTGATGGTCGATCTGTCGCATCTGAATGCCGCCGGGTTCCGCGATATAGCCGCTATCAGCGACAAGCCGCTGATAGCGACGCATTCTAATATCCATGCCATTTCTAATATCCATGCCATCTGCGCCCATTCCCGCAATCTGGTGAATTGACAATTGACCGCCATTGCCGAGAGCAAAGGCGTGGTGAGGGTCAATTATGCGACGAGATTCCTGCGACCGGACAGGTAATGGCGCAAGGACACCGAGATCGAGGTCATGGTGCGCCATGTCGATGCCCTGATCGTGGCGCTGGATGAAAACGGCGTAATGCTTGGCTCAGATTTTGACAGGGCCATGCTGCCCGCGCCGATCGGCGATGTGACCAGGGTGCCTAAATTGCTGCAAGCGTTGCTCGACAAGGGGTATGGCGAGGCGCTAGTGACTAGGATCGCGATGGGCAACTGGCTCAGCATGATCGAGCGGAGCATCGGATAGGCTGTCCCACCTCGTCCCGCCGCCCCACCTGTCCCTCCTGAAGCGGGCGGGACAGGTGGGGATTGGGGTGCGATTGTTGCCTACGCACGGGACAGCTCTTCCCCCTTCAGGGGAAGGCTGAGTGGCAGTGCCGGCTAGAACGGCACGTCTTCGTCGGCGATCACTGTCTTCTTGGCGGCGGGCTTTTTCGCGACTGATTTTTTGACCGGCGTAGTCTTGGTCGCTGTCGCCTTAGCAGCCGCAGGCTTTTTGGCAGCCGGTTTCTTGGCGGCGGCCTTCTTGGCCGGAGCCTTTTTTACCTTGGCGCCCGTAGCTTCGGCACGAGCAGCAATCCAAGCGACGGCCTGTTCCGCCGTAACAGCTTTGGGTTGCACATCCTTGGGAAGGGTGGCGTTGATCTTGCCTTGATTGACATAGGGGCCATAGCGCCCGGCGCGGACGATGATCGGGCCGTTGTCATGCTCAAAGGTCTGAATAGCGGCCGCGCTGCTGGCGCGCTTGAAGTCGCCCTTGGCCTTTTCGGCCAGCAGGTCGACAGCGCGGTTGAGGTCGACGGCGAAGACTTCCTCGATATTGGGCAGGTTGGCATATTTGCCATCGCTGAGGATGAACGGCCCATAGCGCCCCAGGCCGGCCGTGATGCGCAAACCGGTTTCGGGATGCAACCCGACCTCACGGGGCAATGAAAGCAGCTTGAGCGCGCCTTCGAGCGTCAGCGTCGCGGCATCCCAGCCCTTGGGGATAGAACTGCGCTTGGCGCCCTTGCCGCCGGCATCGCCAAGCTGGACATAGGGACCAAAGCGGCCGGTCTTAAGGAACACCTCTTCGCCCGATTGCGGATCGGTGCCGAGCACGCCGTCGCCGGCTGCCGTTTCCGAGGATTGGCCGGTGGCGGCGTCCGAGAGCTGCCTGGTGTGCTTGCACTCGGGATAATTGGAACAGCCGATAAAGGCGCCGAACTTGCCCAGCTTGAGCGAAAGCTGGCCGGTGCCGCAAGTGGAGCAACGGCGCGGATCGGAACCGTCTTCCCTGGCTGGGAAGATACGGTTGGCCAGCGCATCATTGAGCGCATCGAGCACTTCAGAGACGCGCAGATCCTTGATCTCGGTGATGGTGGCGTAAAAATCCTTCCAGAAATTGCGCAGCACCTGCTTGTAGTCGAGCGTGCCGGCAGAGATTTCGTCGAGCTGTTCTTCCAGCCTCGCGGTAAAGCCGTATTCGACATAGCGGTTGAAGAAGTTTTCTAGGAAGGCCGTGACGATGCGGCCACGGTCCTCGGGATACAGCGCCTTGCCCTCGAGCCGGACATAGTCGCGGTCCTTGAGCGTGGTCAGCGTCGCGGCATAGGTGGAAGGGCGGCCGATGCCTAGTTCTTCCATCTTCTTGATCAAGCTCGCTTCGGTATAGCGGCTGGGCGGCTGAGTGAAATGCTGCTCGATGTCGACTGTCTGCAGAGCCGGCTTGTCGCCAACGACCAGGGGGGGCAGTTCGTGGCTTTCCTCGTCTTCATCATCGGGTTCGTCGGATTTGACCTCGACACCATAGAGCTTTAGGAAGCCCGAAAATGTGACGACCGAGCCAACGGCGCGCAGTTCGACGGCGCGGCCAGGCACGTTGACAGAGATATCGACCGTGGTGCGGTCGATCTCGACCGATTTCATCTGCGAAGCCAGAGTGCGGCGCCAAATCAGGCCGTAGAGCTTGGCCTGATCGGCATCAAGACTCAGGCTTTCGGGGTACTTGAACATGTCAGTGGGCCGGATGGCCTCATGTGCCTCCTGGGCGTTTTTAGCCTTGGTCTGGTAGATGCGCGGCTTGTCGGGGAGGTATTCCTCGCCGAAATATTTGCCGATGACCGAGCGGGCCATGGCGATGCCATCGGGGGCCATCTGCACGGCGTCGGTACGCATATAAGTGATCAGACCATCCTCGTAGAGGCGCTGGGCAATCTGCATGGTGCGGTTGGGCGACAGGCCCAGACGCGACGATGCGTCCTGCTGCAGGCTTGAGGTGGTGAAGGGGGGGTAGGGATTGCGCTTGGCGGGCTTCTTGTCGAAGGCCGAGACGTTGAACTGACCGGCTTCGATCAATTTTTTCAGTTCGGCGGCGTTTTTGCCGTCCTTGATGGCCAGCTTATCGGTCTTTTTGCCATCAACCGAGAGCAAGCGGGCCAGAAAGCTCTTGCCGGACTGGACCAGCTTGGCTTCCACCGACCAATATTCATCGGGCTTGAACTTTTCGATCTCGGTTTCGCGATCAGAAACCAGGCGCAGGGCCACCGACTGCACGCGGCCAGCAGAGCGGGAGCCGGGCAGCTTGCGCCAGAGAATGGGCGAGAGAGTAAAGCCCATCAGGTAATCGAGGGCGCGGCGGGCCAGATAGGCATCGACCAGCGGCGTGTCGATTTCGCGCGGCACCTGCATGGCCGCCAGAATGGCGTCCTTGGTGATTGCGTTGAATAGCACGCGGCGGACAGTGACGCCCTTCTTAATCGCCTTTTTTTGCTGCAGCACGTCGAGCACGTGCCAGGAAATGGCCTCACCTTCGCGATCCGGATCGGTTGCTAGGATCAATTCGTCAGCGCCCTTGAGGGCGTTCGCGATGTCGGCAATACGCTTTTTGGAAGCCGTATCGATCTCCCAAGACATGGCGAAATCTTCGTCCGGTCGGACAGAACCGTCCTTTGCCGGCAAGTCGCGGACATGGCCGAAAGAGGCCAGAACATGATAGTCCGAACCGAGATATTTATTGATTGTCTTGGCTTTAGCCGGACTTTCAACGACAACGACCTTCATGGAATACCTGTCCGCAACCGCTCTACAGGAAGCGACGCAACATGGTGAAGACGAAACAAGGTGTCAACGGGCTCTGAAGCGTGTGATCCCACCTCCCCATAGGGGAAATAAATCTTGCATATAAGAATGAGTGGGTGTATACTCGAGTAGCGCGCATTTCTGCGCCAGATCCATTCACATCGCGACTGAGTTGATTTGTCAGCGCATCTGCGCGTGCTTGTTGGGCGCCGTTCGGGCCTTTCACAAGGAGAAATTGCAAATGGAATACCGCAAACTCGGTAATAGCGAGACTGTCGTTTCGGCCTACTGTCTGGGGACGAGCCCCCC
>JALBVE010000092.1 GCA_025050575.1 Candidatus Devosia symbiotica | reverse complement strand
TAAGCAATGAGCGTGTTAGAATTCTACAGGAGATTAGCAACGCACTAAAACATGCAGGGTAGCTCGGTTCGCAACATACAACCGGACGGACCACAAGCCACCAGCCTGCTGCATTCCTGTTCCCGCAGTATGTCCAATCATGCGATGATGTTCGCCTATTATAGCTGTCGTTTGATGCCCCCCTGCGATACGGACCGTGTCATTGACGGAATTGCCGATACGCGGTTGGCGATTGGCCTCATAGAAGGACTCCTTTCGCCCTAGCGCATGTGTTATTTATGATCGTAATCGTGCGTAGTTATGCTAAATTGAGTTGAATTGGGGGTCAGAAATATATGTCAATGCTGGTTTTCGAGCGTCGCCCGTATCCGCAGATTATTACGATTATCTTGGCTGCAGCTCTTGCAACGGAGCTATTCCGAGAAACATACTATCTAATATTTCCTTGGGTGCTCAGCTTTAATCTGACCTTTCCGCAAGAGAGCTACACGTCCACGATTGGACGATGGGTCAGCGAGCGAGACGGGATTGAAATATACGTTGTCTACGCCTTTACGTTCGTGATCATGGGCCTGACAGCGCTGACGACGCTGGCCATCACCAAGATGGATTCTACCAGGCGGCACGGGATCGTCATCAGAATTGTGATTGCACTAGCGGTCGTCGCAGTCCTCTTGCTGGGCAATATCCGCTTTACCCAACCGTTAGATGGCTCACCACACCGATGGTATGTGCTGTACTTTTCTGTTTTCGTGTCTCTGCTCGCCTTCTGTCGCAACACACTCCCCCTAATATATGAAGCCCTCATAGGTGCAGTGATCTTGTTGCCAGTCTGCTTCATATCGACCTCCAATATTGCGGTTACCAATTACGCTTATATGCTTGGCCCGGCCCAGAAGCTGCTCGATGGCGTACCCGTTTCGCAAATCTACTTTCAATATGAGTTCTTCATTTCTGCCGTAGCGGCGTTGTGGATGAAGCTAGGCTTCAGCGAGAACTACTTTCAAGTCGTCGGACAATTTTCCAACTTCGTGGTGATGCTCGGCATCTTCGTGATAGCGCGAAAGCTCTTTGTCCGTGCAACCTTGGCCTATTATCTGCTGACTGCGCTGATCTTGTTCCGAATCCTTGGGGCGCCTTGGGACCCGGTTTATGTTTTCCAGATTACGCCGCTGCGACTTGAACTCTGGCTTGTCCCATTTTTAATTGTGTACCTGCGGGGGCCCTACCATTGGCTGGTGCCCTTTGCCTGTGGAATTTTGATCCTGGTCCATGGCGCTCTGGGGCTGATCTATGCCTTGGGCTACCTGCAGATCATTTTGACACTGAGTGCACTTGCGGCTTGGGACGAGGGCTGGCGAATCAAGCTGGCCGCGACGCTGAAATCAGCCTCGCTGCTACGGATCGGCGCCACCGCTCTTTATCTACTGACCTGCTATTTCATCGCCAAGACGGTATTTGCGGCCAACATTGAGGCAACTTCCTATTACCAGAAAATTGGTATCGGCTTCTTGCCGCTGCTCAGGACATCGTTGTTCTGGTGCCTCCCTGTCGTAATAGGGACGACCATCGTGATGCTTTTTGTCATTCGCAAGGCCGTCACTGAACGCTATCTTGCGCTGGGTTTCGGTTTGCTATTCTTCTGCATCGGCAACTGCATCTACTTTCTAGGCCGAAGCCACGAGCACAATGTGTTCAGCGTTTCGATTTCGGTCATTTTCCTGCTGTTTTATGCACTTGATGTTTCCGTGCGCTACTACGCGCTGGCTACTGAGGCCACTGCAAGCCGAGATGTGGGTCGCATCGCGGTGTTGGTCGGCGGCGCATTACTGGTGGCGATGGCATATGGCTGCAGCGCCCAGATCGAAGTTAATCTTAAGACCAAATATGAGGGCGCACGAGCGCTGCAGCTTTATCCCGGCGGTGCTTTTGCCGAACTGCAACCCGCCATCGATAAGCTGAATACAGAACTGGATGCACGTTTGCCTGCCGATGCGCGAGTTCAGTTCCTCACCTATGATGAAGGGGCTGAGTTCGTGTTTTACCAAGGTCGCGAGCGCAACGAATCGTTTTTCTATCCACTAGCCGCCTGGATCTTCGTGGATGATCTGGTAGCGCATGTACGGGATCTCCTAGTTGGCGGAATCTACCTGCTAGTGGAAGATCGGGTTGCAGCCGACCTGTCGCGGGCCGGGCTGTCACCCGACGAATACGCCTACAACTCGGTAATAGGGAGTTATGTTCTGATAGGTCGCTATTTACCCGGCAAGCCGGCATGGCCCTAGCAAGGCCGCAGCCAGGCCAGGCACGCCGTCTCTATCCACCGGTCAGCAGCTCAAAAACAGCAGGGGTCCTTCGCGTAGAGGACCCCTGTTTTTGCGTTCTGTTGGTGCCAAGATCAGCGTGCGAGAAAGTCTCGAATGTCACGATCAACAAGGGACTTTGGATCAGCGCCAGCATAATAATCACGGTACCAAGCAGAGGTCCGGGCGACGGCTTGCTGTACCCGCCAGGTTGGTGACCAACCTAGTTCGCGTCGGGCCTGGGTAGAGTCGACGGCCAGCAGGGTAGCCTCCTTGGCTGCTGCAGCCCCACCGTCTTCGTGGCGCCAGCTAGCACCATTGCCCCATTCGGAAACGAAGAGGTCAGCGATCATGCAAACTGGGAGGGCGTCCTCCATTGCGGGACCAAAGTTCCAGGTCCTGGGCATGGGCGTGGCAGCGTGCGCCAGATCTTCGGCAAGCATGACATAGCCGCCAAGCGGATCAAGAACATGTTGCCATGGTCGGGTAGACTGCGGATTGCGTACGATCAGTGCCCGATCTTGGCCCAACGCTCGGGCGGCGTCTGGCAATAGACGAAAGGGGGCCCAATCGCCTCCGCCGATCACATTGCCCGCACGGACCGTTGCGACCCGCGGCATGCCGGGTTTGTTGAAGAAGGAGGCGATCATGGACGCCGTGACAATTTCGGCCGCTGCCTTAGAGGCACTATATGGATCCGAGCCACCAAGCGTGTCCGATTCTCGGTATCCCCAGATCCAACTGTTGTTGTGATAGACCTTGTCGCTGGTTACAATCACAACGGCTTTCAGATTTGGTGCTGCCCGCGCGGCCTCAAGCACCTTGACTGTCCCCATGATGTTGTCTTCGAAGGTGCCGACGGGATCTTCGTAAGACGTCAGCACAATCGGTTGAGCCGCCAAGTGAAACAGGATCTCTGCTCCTGAATCGACCAACACCTGCCGCATGCGGTCGGTCTGGCAAATATCACCGATATTGTGCGCATGGCGCTCGATCATCATCTCATTGTACAACAGGGGGGATCGGTCATCCTTGCCATAGCCTGCAACCCTGGCACCCAGGATGCTCAGGAGCTCGGTCAGCCAGGTGCCCTTGAAGCCCATATGACCAGTCACCAACGCCTTGCGCTCGACCCAGAATTCGGTATCGATCTTGCGCGCCCCGTTCTCGTAGTGCTGATCCGCGCGGTGTGAGTTACTCATGTTCATGCTCCATACTGAACAGCCTAGGATTCAACCAGCGGTCCGATCCGGATTGAACGCTCGACGGCATCGATACGATCATCGAAATTAAGGACGTCTGATATCACTACGGTGTGGCGTGACCGAACCTCGTCATATATCCGCCCAATATACGCGCCGATAACACCCAGGAACAGACCATTCAGCCCAATGCCCAGCAGGATGAGAATCTGCGTCGTGGCAAACCCTTCTGGTCCAGAATCCGCGCCAAACAGCCGGTTAAGCAGGTAAAAGGCACCCAGTAACACTGAACCACCAGCCGTCAGCAGACCAATATAGAAAGCAATCCGCAGCGGCAAGCTGGAGTGCGCCATGATACCGTCCAGCGCAAATGCCATCAGGCTGCGGATTCGAAATTTACTTTCGTTGTGCATCCGCTTCTGGCGATCGAAGTGCACACCGGTCTGATTCCGCGAGAGGGAAGATATCAACCCTCTGAGATAGATGTGCACGTCATCGACCTGGCGGATTTTTTCGATGATGGTACGATCGATCAATCGGAAATCGCCTGCGTCGGCAATCAGATGCTCGCCTGCCAGCTTGATCATGAGACGATAGTACAGCCGCCTTCCATGATAAAGCAGGGCACCTTCGTGGCGCTGCCCGCGGACACCAACGACGACGTCATGACCTTCTTTCCATTTGGCTAGAAACGGGCCGAACATTGACGGCGGATCCTGCAAATCTGCATCAATCTGAATGGCCGCAGCGCCGCGCGCTAGCAAATAGCCGGTCAGCACCGATTTCTGGAAGCCGAAGTTCCGGGCAAATCTGGCCACGCGTACATTCGAGTCTGTCTGGGCGATCTGCGATAGCTTAGAAAAGGTCTGATCCGTCGAATGGTTGTCTGTGAAGATGAACTCGAAATCATACTCATCGAGCGAATTTGTCGTTGTTTTTAGTTCATCATAGGTGATCTGAACATTGTCTTCCTCGTTGAAGACAGGGATAATTATCGAGATAAGTTGCTTCATGGTCTTGCTGCCCCCCCGGAGTCTGCCCTCGGCGGGAAGGGCGTGCTCCGTCCGCCACTCCCGGTAGGTCTAC
>JALBVE010000091.1 GCA_025050575.1 Candidatus Devosia symbiotica | reverse complement strand
GGCTCGACACGCTCTGTTCGCTGGCCGTGCGGGCGATGGCTTCGCCGATCAGTGGGGCGATGGCGAGGCGGCGGATATTGCCGGCCTGGCGCTGCGTCTCGGTCTCTTCGATGGAGTCGGTTACCACTAATTCCTTGAGCATGGAGCCGCCGATGCGCTCGGAAGCGCCTTCAGAGAGCACGCCATGGCTGATATAGGCCGAGACTTCCTTGGCGCCAGCCTTGAGCAGGGCTTCGGCCGCGTTGACCAGCGTGCCGCCGCTATCAACAATATCGTCGATCAGAATACAGGCCTGGCCCCGTACGTCGCCGATGATGTTCATCACTTCGGAAACGCCAGCCCGCGGGCGGCGTTTGTCAACGATAGCTAGATTGGCGCCGATGCGGCCGGCGACATTGCGGGCGCGCACCACGCCGCCAACGTCGGGCGAAACGATCATGACGTTTTTGACGTCATAGTGGTCCTGAATGTCGCGCACCATCACGGGTGCTGCGGTCAGATTATCTGTCGGGATATCAAAAAAGCCCTGAATCTGGCTGGCGTGCAGATCAAGCGTCAGTACGCGATTGGCGCCAGCCTGCGTGATCAGATTGGAGACCAGCTTGGCTGAAATGGGGGTGCGTGGTGCCGATTTTCGATCCTGGCGGGCATAGCCGAAATAGGGCAATACGGCGGTGATGCGGCGCGCTGAGGAGCGGCGCAGGGCATCGGTTAGGATCAGCAACTCCATCAGATTGTCATTGGCGGGAAAGCTGGTCGATTGCAGGATAAAGGCGTCTTCGCCGCGCACGTTCTCGTGCACCTCGACATAGACTTCCTTGTCGGCAAAGCGCTTAACCGTACAATCTGTCAGAGGGAGTTCAAGATAGCTGGCAATTGCCTGGGCAAGGGCTCGGTTGGAGTTGCCGGTCACCAGCTTCATGGGCACGATCCTCCCTCAACCGACCTTCGGGAGCAAGGCCTTCCAGTTTCGCGGCAGTTTTAGCGAGTCCGTCCCGGACTCGCAATGTCGCAATTAGTCTTGGGTAAAGATTTACGTCAGACCGATGACTGCAATCTGTCGGCCAGTCTTGATCTGCTGATGGGTGGCGTATCGATGGGAGAAGTAGCGGGCAGGTTCAGCATAAGTGCAACCGCCAACCCGATCGATGGTTCGAACGCCTATTGCGGTCAGGCAGTCTGTGATAAATCCGGGTAGATCGAAATGCTCGACCCCGCCTTCAGGTATGAAAATTCTTGCGCCGGCATTGGGATAAAGCGCCAGCAGATCGCTAGCAAATTGCGGCCCGACTTCATAATTGGGCCCCGAGATTGTTGGGCCGATTGCCGCGACAATGCGGTCCACGCGGGCGCCAAGCGCCACCATGCCGGCAATTGTTGCCTCGCAGATGCCGGTGGTGGCGCCGCGCCAACCGGCATGGGTTGCGCCGATAATGCCGGCATCGCAATCGGCGAACAGGATCGGAGTGCAGTCAGCTGTCAGAATGCCGAGCAGCAGATTGGGGCGATCAGTGACCATGGCGTCGGCCTCGATCATCTCATCGGGTGCCAATTGTTCGGTAGTTCGATGCATATGCGCCGAATGGGTCTGTTTAGGAATGACCAGATCAGTAGGATCGCGGCCCATGGCTGTGGCAATGCCGGCACGATTGGCCCGTACGGTCGCTGCATCATCACCAGTGGCGAACGAGACATTGTTGCTGGCGTAGACGCCCTTCGAAATGCCGCCCAAACGGCCAAAAAAACCGTGACGCAGTCCTGGGAGTGCTGTGCTGGTTTCATACAGGGCGGTCATCAGGCAAATCCAGGCGGCTGCAGTCCAGGGCTGGCAGCGCAGAAGACCTTGAACAGATCGCCCATCTGTTCGGGACTAATCAGACGCGCTTTGGCGGCCGAGAGGTCGCCGGCTGAACCAGGGTTCGCCGCAATCAAAGCACTGGCGCGCTCATTGATGCCCATGCGGGCAAGAAACTGCCCCTGGGTTGCTAGTGGCTGTACGGCCAGGCCGGCCTTAGCGGCGACGGTGCCTAGAGCCTCGAAGTCGACATGGGCCGAGATGTCTACTTCGCCGGGTGCATCGAGCACATCGGCATATTGGTGACCTCGAACGCCCTGCAGGGTTTCCCCGGTCTGAGTGCGGGCATAGCCATAGTCGATGGCCAGGATGGCGCCGCCCTGGGTAGAGATGGTGGTAGCGAGACGGTTCATCACCTCGCTGCTGGCCAGGCCGACTTCGAGCACGACATTGAGTTCGGCATCGGCGAGCGTTTTGGGCATGGCAGACGCCGGAATCGGGATGGGATTGAGGCCGAAGGCGCGGCGACCATTATTGGTGCCGACCATGCGCTCGTGCCAGCCATCCTCGGCCCGCACGAACTGGCGGATCGGCAGGGCGTCGAAAAATTCATTGGCAACCACCAGTAGTGGGCCGGGGCCGACCTTGTCAAAGCCGTCGATCCATTTGGCGTCATAGGCTTCTAGCCGGGCGTTCTGTTCGGCGATCAGGGTCGGATTGATTTCAAACAGGCGCAGGTCCAATCCGTCGCGAAAGCCTTCGGCGCGACAGGCGACGCGCAGAGCATCGGCCATCAGCGTGCCCCGCCCGGGGCCAAGTTCAAGCAGGGTGAATTTCTTGGGGCCGCCCATTTGCTGCCAGAGATTGACCAGGAAGAAGCCGAGCAATTCGCCAAACATCTGGCTGATTTCGGGCGCGGTGACAAAGTCACCCGCTGCGCCGAGCGGATCAGCGATCTTGTAATATCCCTTGGTCGGGTGGGTCAGGCACAGGCCTATATAGGTGGCCACCGACATCGGTCCGGTAGTGCGGATCTGCATGTCGATGAGTTCGGGCAGGGTAGGGGTATCGGTCATGATCAGGCTCGCAATGCGCTTTACTTGCGCGTCATGGCATAAGTCACCAGCCCGAGGCCGGCGATAACTAGCGGCAGGCTGAGCACTATGCCCATGGTCAGCCAGCCGCCATAGAGATAGCCGAGCTGGGGATCGGGAAGACGGACGAACTCGATCGCAATGCGCGACAGGCCGTAGCCGATGCCGAAGACACCGGCCACCAAACCGGGGCGGCGCAGGCTGTAAAACACATGGGTAAAGACGCGAATGACCAGGAACAGCAACAGGCCCTCAAGCGCTGCTTCGTATAGTTGGCTGGGGTGGCGCGGTAGTTGTTCCAGATCGGTTGGAAAGACCACGCCCCATGGCAGGAGCGTGGGCGCGCCGTACAGTTCGGCGTTGATGAAATTGGCGATACGGACGAGGAAAATGCCAATAGTGCTGACCGAGGCGATCAGGTCGAGTGCGCTCAGCCAGTTACCCTGCCTAGAGCGGGTAAATAGGATGGCCGCCAGCATGAGCCCCAGCATGCCGCCATGGTAGCTCATGCCGCCATCAAGCGTGTTGAGGATCTGGGCGGGACTAGCCAAATAATATGGTAGATTGTAAAATAGCACATAGCCGACGCGGCCACCAACGACGATCGAGAGTATGGTCCAGAAGGCAAAGTCCCAGATGTCAGCGGGTTTGAAGGGTGGCTTACCCTTGTGCCAGAGGTGGATATTGGCCAGCAGCAAATAGCCATAGGCAGCGCCCAGCCCGGTGCCGAACAGATAACCCAGAGCATACCAGCGGACGGCAAAGAGGCCGATGGCGAAAGCAATTGGACTGATATTGGGAAAGGGCATGGCAGGCTCCTGCGGCAATCGGCCGGACAATTGCCGCTTCGGCCTCTCTGGTCAAGAGAGCAGCCATCACCTAAGTATCAAGCCGATTAGGCCAACCAAACGGATGTGCAATGAACCAGAGCAATAAGATCTTTGACGGCCTCGGACGCGTGATGAACGAAGCCGCTGGTGTCGCTAACGGGATGCGCCGGGAAGTTGAGACCGCGGTTAAGTCGCAGGTTCAGCGGCTGGTCGCCGATATGGATCTGGTCAAGCGCGAGGATTTTGACGCGCTGCGCGAGCTGGTGCAGGTGCAGAGCGAAGAGATCGACGCGCTGCGCAAGAACCTCGCCGCGCTCAAGGGCAGTTTGGCCAAAGCCAAGTAAGCGATCTTCTACCGGCACTATTCTTGCTTGCCTCACGCTCTCGCGTTGCGCGCATCGCCATGGACGTTGGCAAGAGCAAACTAGCCCTTCGTAGGCTCAACGTCGCCGCTCGTTCTGATGTGGCCCAGTCTAGTGGGCGTTCGTCTGGAATTGCCCGTCAAATCCCTAGCGCGGCTATAGCTGTCCAGTTTTAAGCCAGAAGCGCGGTTGATGCGGTTTAGATGTTAACAGCCGGTTAACTCTAAAGGGCCTGGTCATCATTCTCAAGAGAACGGCATCTTCCAAATGCCTCTCGTGCCCTGAATCAATTGTCAGATGTAGGTTGGATTGATCAGAACGCTTCGTAAGCCCTTGTGCGTGCAAACAGTTCTCTGAGTACCCCAGAATTGCCGGCCCATCGGGCAGCATGCATCCATTCTACGCGTTGCCAGGACGGAAGACGTCAATGTCACTCATCCAAGTCGAGCTCGATCGTCTAGTTCATCCGGTGGATATCATTGAGCATATTGCCTCGATCAACGACTGGGCTTTTGAGCGACAGGACGCCGACGAGATTTCCATTTCGGTGCGCGGTGGCTTGTGTGGCTATCACGTCTCGTTCAACTGGCCAGCATCATGGTATCTGACGCGCTAGGACGGCCCATTC
>JALBVE010000090.1 GCA_025050575.1 Candidatus Devosia symbiotica | reverse complement strand
ACCAAGCCGGAAAAGACGCCGCCCGCGCGGAAATTGAGCTGATTGGCATAGGTGCCGTCAGGCGCGGGGGTGCCCAGCACCAGGATGCGCCATGGCTCAGCGAGCAGCGGCCCGATGCGCTCGGCTACGCCAGTCGAGCTGATGGTGATCTGACCATCGAGTTGCCCATGCGGGTCAAGCATGAGGGCGCCGCTGGCATCAAGTGTCGAAGCAGCGTCGGTGCTGTGCATCGACACGATCTTGAGCTGGCCATTCGCTGTATGCAGGGCTGGTAGCATGTCTGGCGCTCCCCAATTGCGGACGTCGTCGGGTAGGCCGGACAGTTCCAGTTGCAATTCGGCATTGGTGTCAGTCAGCGTCAGGCCGGGATAGATCAGCTCATTGGCCAGGGCGTAGCCGGCCATGGCGGCGGTATGGCGGTCGGCATCGTGCTGCTCGGGGATATCGAACAGGTGGAACTCGGCCAGCGGCGACTGGGCGATAATAGTCTGGCCCATCAGGGTGTCGGACCAGGCAATATTTTTGCCCGACACCGATGCGTGGGCGATGCGCCAATTGTCCAGGCGGATGCTGGCCTGCAGTGCCGACCAGGCCACAGCATTGCGCGAACCGGTAAAGGTGTCTGTCAGTTGCAGTGGCCCCAATGCGGAGACCAGCAGATGGCCGGGGTTGTCGATCCGGATGCTGGCGCACAGGCCGGGCAATTCGAGCACCGCGTTGCCCATAGCGACGCGGAATTCGGCGCAATCGGCGTCGAGACGAAATGGGAAGCCGCCGACATTGAGTGTACCACAGGTGATCTGGGGTGCCGTGAAGCCATCGGCCTGCGTCTGGGCGGCGATCTGCTGCTTGACCAGCTCTGCTAGCACGAGCCAAGCAAGGCTCCAGACCACGGCAACGGCCAGCATAAGGCCGCCCAAGATAATGATTCGCTTCTTCATGACAGGCACTCTTAGCGACGGTGGCGGCAAAGCGCTATTGGCTCACCTTGGCTTATCCTACGCAATCCTGGTTGCCCGGTCGATGCAGGGCCGATATTGCGGGATGCCAATTTGTCTTGGCAGGCAGGTTTGCCTTGATTTGCGGTCAGGATATGGCAATGGCACAACACAGTAATGCGCATGCGATCCACTGGGTCTTTGGCTATGGGTCCCTGACTTAGAATTCGAGATTTCCCCATATCAGCGGCCATCAGGCCCTGCTGCGGGGTGCGCATCGCACTCTGTCGATTGTGTCGCACCATCATCGCGGTACGCTGGAGCGGCCGGGCCTGGTGTTCGGGTTGGCCCGTGGCGGCTTCTGCCGCGGCATAGCCTTTGAAGTCGCCGGGAGCGACTGGGCCGATGTGCGGGCCTATCTGGAAAAGCGCGAACAGGTGAAGACTGTCCAGTGCGTTTGGCGGATAGACGCGCGATTCGGGCACTGACTTTCATGATTGACGAGCGGTATGAACAGTTTGCCGGCTAGCTTTCGCTAGAACAGCAATTTGTGATGGTGCGATCTGGCGTAGGCCTATCGGGAAGCAATATCGACTATGTGGTCAATACCGCCCAGCATCTGCAAACTCTTGGTATAGTGGACCAGCAATTGCAGGTGCTGGCAGCTCTGCTGCTGCAGGAACCGGCCAGCGCCGCCTAGGCGGCCCGCGCGTCGGCAACTGGCTCAGCGCCTTCAAGATCCCAGATGGTGGCGAGGCGCTTGCCTGGCGAGCCTGGAGTAAGCAGGCGGAACACACGGTATGCGCAGGCCAGCGCCAGGTGGAAGCGCGCGGCTGACCGGGTCAACTACGAGTTCATCTGTCGCGTCAACCCACAGCACGCTGCTGCCTTTGGCCAGCAGATGGAGTTCTGAATCGCCCAGGGCGAATTGATCGAGGCTTTCGCTCACCAGGTTGTAGGCACGACCGGAGCGGCCTTGCCAGTGGCTGCGCTACCCTAAACTGTGGCTCACGACTGTGTCGTAATTCCCGACCATATCCCGCCATCCCTATAGCGAGCGTTACATTAGCAATGATATAGAACAAAATGCAATGGATGTCAAGCTATTCCAGACCTGACATCTATAATATCTATGATGGTGTTTGGTATTTTCATCAATGATTATAGTGGTCTATGGGGTGACTGGTGCCTGCTGCTTGAGCGCGTCGAACTTGCTGCGCAGCTCGGGCCCAACGGGGCGTGCCAGACCCTGGGCCTCTGCCTTGAGGGCCAGTTCATTGGCCACGGACTCGATGGCATTTTTGAGTCGCTCGACAAAGACATCAGCGGATAGGCCAGCTTCGATGGGTGGTAGGAATTTGGCCTCGGCCGTGCCCGGCCAGATGATCAGGCTGTTACGGCCCCAGAACAAGCCGGAATTGAGCGCTACGGGAATCACGGGCACATTGAGTTCCATATAGAGGTGGACAACGCCCTGGCGATAATCGGGCTGGGCCAATGGGGCGCGGCGTGTGCCTTCAGGAAAAATGACGATGCGGCAGCCGTGTTCGATGGCAGCATGGGCCTGCGCTATCATGGCGGGGATCGCCTTGGCGCCCTTCTTGCGATCAACCTCGATGCAGTCGAGCGAGCGCGCGGCCCAGCCGAAAAAGGGGATGTTCATCAACTCTTTTTTGATGATGTAAGCCGGCCGACCTGCATGGGGGAGCAAGGCAAAAACATCCCAGTCGCTCTGGTGCTTGGCAGCGATGATACAGCCGCCTTCGGGAATGTTTTCCTGACCGCTGACCTTGGTCTTGACTCCGGTCAACCACCGCAGAAAGCGCAGGGTAGAGGCGCCCCAATAGACGGCGATCGCCCAACTTGCCCGGGTTCTTCCGGTGATCAGGGCGATGGTGCCAAGAATAATGGCGATCACAAAGGTCTGGCCGATAAATAGCGCATAGAACAGCGCAGTGCGAATTGCCTGAATGACCATGTTCAATATCTCCTTCGAGCTGCTGCCGCTGCCAGCGTCATAGCGGGAAGAAACAGTTTTGGCGAGGCGTTTTGCCCCGACAGGCGGCAGGTTCAGGCCTGATTCAGGACGTCTGGGTGAGATAACGCCGTACGGTGTGGCGCGAGGTGATGGCGGTCAGCGCCGCGATCACCGGGATCATAGCCGCGATGCTGATCAGTCCGTCTATGCCCAGAGCGAAGCGCCCAAACAGTACGCCAACTTGGGCGCCGGCCTCGCTTGACAGCGTATTGCCAGCAACTATCCCTATTAGCACGAAAAACAGCAATGCGGCGGTTGCGCCTAGCAGGCCGCCCTGCAGGCCGATCGATAGAAATCGCTCCTGAAATTCGCCAGCAATGAATTTGTTGGAAGCGCCAATATAGTGGAGAACATCAACGATTTCGCGATTGGTCGCCATGGCGCCCCGGGTTGCAAAAATAATGGCAAGAACGGTCGCCGCACCAATCAGCAACAACACCAGCAGGCCGGAAAGCATAATAGTGCCGGCCATGGTGTTGAGTTGTTGACGCCAGGCAGCGTGGGTATTCAAGCTTGCGCCCTTAATGGCGGCCAGATTGCTCTCCAACCCGGCGATATCGGCGTCGGCGGGATCAGCAAGCTGCACCACCACGAGACGGGGGATCTCGATGGCGGTGATATCCAAGCCGACTCCGAGCCAGGGTTCGAGCAGTTTCTTGCTCTCCTGCAGTGTCAGTGCCCGTGCAGCGGCGATGCCGGGCGTGGCTTGGGCCAGCGATACGGCGGTGCGCAGATTAGATTCCATCATTTCACCCTCGATGGGCCGGATCTGGATGGTCACTTCGCGCCCGACATCGGAGGACCAGGCAATAGCTGATTTCTGCATCAGCACCACGCCGCCCAAAGTGACAGCGGACAGGAAGCACATAATGGTGATCATCAGCAGCAGGGTGCGTCCGGCGACGCTCTTTTCCGGGACAATAGGGGCTGCGCCGCCACGGTGCGGCAGAATAGCGAGCGCGCGCTCAATCATGGATCATCAGCTCCCCTTTGCTCAGCAGCATGCGCGGGTAGTTGAATTTGTCGAGTAGCGGCAATTCGTGGGTCGCCAGAATGATGGTCATACCTAGCGTGCGGTTGAGTTCGGCAAACAGATGCACCAGGCGGCTGGACAGGTGGGGATCAACATTGCCGGTTGGCTCATCGGCCAGCAGCACTTTGGGGCGGGCGATAACAGCGCGGGCAATAGCGGCACGCTGCTTTTCACCGCCTGACAACAGGGAGGGTGGTGTGTTCATGCATTCGCCCAGGCCCACCCATTCGAGCAATTCGGTGACATTGGGGCGATACTCGCTCTCCGACTGGCCCAGCACACGCAGCGGCAGAGCCACGTTCTCGAACGTGGTCAGATGATCGAGCAGGCGAAATTCCTGGAACACAATGCCGATATGGCGGCGCATTTGCAGCAGACGATCCTGAGTAAGATCACTGACATCCTCGCCAAACATGGTGACCTGACCGCGCGACGGCTTGAGCGAGAGCAAAAGCAGGCGGAGCAGGCTGGTCTTGCCAGCGCCCGATGGGCCGGTTAGGAAATAGAACGAGCCCGGCTCGACTGAAAATGTCAGGTTGCGCAGGACTTCGGAGCCATTGCCGTAGCGCAATCCCACATCGGAAAATTCGATCAAGATTGCTGGCTCCCAGGTGTTCGGCGTGTTTTGGACGAATCAGGCGTTGGCAGCACCATAACAGTGGCGAAGCAGCGAAATGGCACACACCCTTGCTTGGCCGGAATAAAGCGGCACAAATGTGGTGGATATTGC
>JALBVE010000009.1 GCA_025050575.1 Candidatus Devosia symbiotica | reverse complement strand
GGGGGCCATCGTGCTTTTGGCCAAATTTGACTAGAGCCAGAGTTTCCCTATGAAGATAGCCCCCCATAACCCGGGCCAGCATTCAGGAGCTTGCTGCCGGTTCGCTTGCCTAAGCCAATGCCTTGAGCCACAGCCTGCACATCGCCCCCGGTCTTCTCACACAGGCCTGCAATCTCATTCATGAAGATAGCCTTCATGGCCAGAAATGCGTTGTTGGCATATTGATGAGTTCGGCTGATCGACGGTTAGTATAGAAAATGGGCGCTTGGCTAGTTGGGGTGGGCAATAGACTTCTGCCTGCAGCAAGACAACCCCTCGACAATCGCGTGTGCGATCACGATGCGATCAAACGGATCCTTGTGGATTAGGGGGGCAAGCCGACCACCGCATCAGCGTGATCACCACTAATGGTCAGTTCGTCGTAGCTGTGGTCGAGCAACTCAGGGCGCAACGATCCGGATCGAGCATAAAATCAGACCTTCCCAATCCGCCCTTGATTGCCACTTCCTACAGGCTTGCAACACTGAACAGCAGGCCATCGTCCGAGTTCTCGATCTCGGCGAGTGCCGCGGAGAGCAGCTTGTGTGGCTCGGCCGCGGCCTATAGCAGTAGATGGATATCGAGCAGCAGTGTCAATTGTCGCCGCCAAACATTGTTGCGATCTCGTCCTGGCCCATCTGATCAAAATCGTCTGGAACCGTGAACTGGCTAGCCTTGGCGATGACAAACGGCTCACCGTTGATGGTGCTGGCGATCAACCTGGAGAGACGTGTCTTTGCTTCATGGATGTTGACAGACTTCATCGGTGCACTCCTAGTTTAGTCATGTGAATTTAGTTTACCTGATATCGATTTTTAGCCTTTGATCGTTGTCGCGACGAACGCCTGCTCACCAGGCTAGCTAGCGCACAAAGCGCCGGCTTCGCAGTGGCAAATTCGCCGACTGGATGGCTGGCTTCGACTTTGCCGCAGCAGCAATGGCAGAAGCGATCTGCGCCGGTTTATGCTGGGCGTTGCCGAAAGCTGGTGTTGGGGGCAGCTGGTATTGAGGGACGACGCGATTGCTCAGGCATGGACAGCTGTCAACAAGCTCCTGTTGGCGGCTCGTTGACAGGTCGAGAGTCAATGCGATGCGCTCGGCCGGGGCCGGAGATCGGTCGGAGCGCGCCGATTATAGCTACTGCAAGCGTCGTAAAACTGGGCGTTGACGATTACGGCGGATATCCAACCTTCCGCTTACATCACGAGGCGTTGGTCCGCTGGCGGCGGTCGAAGTTGGGTCGCCCCTCTCAGCCGATCCGTCCAAAATCATCTTCTGTTCGCACGATATCATCCTCGCCCAAATACGATCCTGTCTGCACCTCAATCAGTTGTAACTCGATCTTTCCGGGATTGGTCAATCGGTGCGTGCAACCCAGCGGCAGATAGATGGACTGGTTTTCGCTCAGCACCGAGACTTGACCGTCAATGGTCACCTCGGCCGTTCCTTTGACAACCACCCAATGCTCGGAACGATGGAAGTGCTTCTGCAACGAGAGTTTCTTGCCAGGTTTGACAAACAAGCGCTTCACTTGGAATCGGTCTGCCATCAGCACGGTGGAATACCCGCCCCATGGCCGGTAGGAAGTCTGGTGTGTTTCGGTCAGCGCCTGGGTAGCCGGATTCGCCTTGAGTGCTTTCACCAGATCCCCGACCCGCTGCGCCTGTGACAAGCGGCCGACAAAAATTGCGTCTTCGCTGGCAATAACGGCAATATCGTCCAGTCCATCGACCATCACATGAGCGCTATTTGTCATCACCATTGCATTGGTGGTGTTCGACAGCAGCGCCGAGCCAATCACAACATTGCCGAACGCATCGGGGCGGTGCGCAGCCCAAACCGCATCCCACGACCCCAGATCGGACCAAGCGAAACTGACGGGCAGCACGGCCGCCTTGCTGGTCTTTTCAAAGATGGCATAGTCGACCGAAATGCTGGGCGCGCGCTCAAACGCCGCCGAATCGAGCCGAACGAAATCTAGATCGGACTTTGCCAGCTCGACAGCGCGTCGCGCCGCCTCGGCAGTCGCTAGGGCTAGCGTCTCGCACTCCGCGATAAAAGTCCTGGCCGCAACCATGAACATGCCCGAGTTCCAGACATAGCCACCTTCTGCAAGGAAGGCTTCAGCCTTTGCCAGGTCGGGCTTTTCGACGAAGCGGCCAATCTTGCTGACACCATTAGGCAGGCTATCGCCGACAGCAATATAGCCATAGCCCGTCTCAGGGCTGGTGGGCACTATGCCAAATGTCACCAGCCAGCCATCCCGCGCCGCAGCAGCTGCAGTATCGACAGTGCCAAAATAGAGATCGTCAGCGGTGATGGCATGATCGGACGCAAGAATGTGCAACAACGCATTCTCGTCCTGTTCGAGCGCAAAATAGGCCGCCGAGGCAATCGCAACAGCCGTGTTCCGCGCCACGGGCTCCAGCAGAATGGCCCCAAGCGCAACCCCCGTCTCCTGCGCCTGTTCGGCGACAACGAAACGGTATTCTGCATTGGTGAGAACTATGGGTGCTTCGTAACGCGCCGCTCCCTTCAGTCGCTCCAGCGACTGCTGAAACAGCGACTGATTGCCCATCAATTTGATAAACTGCTTTGGCCGCGTCGCGCGTGATATTGGCCACAGCCGTGCCCCCTGACCACCCGCGAGAATAACTGGAACAATCTTGCTAGTCATGAAGGCCTCGGGATCTGGTTTGGTTCAGTGTGAGACGGGCATATGTCGATAGACGCCTTAGCCATAAGCGGTCGCGACTTTAGCCGCATTTAAGCCCCAACGGAGCGTGTCTTGCGCTTGCTCGGGTAGTGTTACCATCTCGGCACAAAATGCGGCCAGATGATCGATACCCGCATCGGGCATCACCGCGGCACATTTGCGTGCCACGAACGGCTCAAGCATTAGCCGCAATTCGTACAAATCGGCTAATTGCGCCGGGCTCAGTTGTGGTGCCGCGCTATAGCCAATCAGATGGGTTTTGATGACCAGGCCCTCGCTGCCGTCGCTGAGTGCATTCTTGCCGAGAAACACATGGTCGTGGCTTGTTATCGCATCCACAGTGCGCGCTCGGCGGTCAGCGCCTCAATGGCGTGCGTTAGCGTATCGGCGCCAACAATCGCTGTCAGTCCGGCCGGCGCACTCAAGGTCAGTTCGGGATCACATATCGCCACCAGCGGAATGATCTGCGGGCTGGCAATACCCACCTTGAGCAGCCTCTCGCTATCGGCCACCATGGCCACCTGCGTGGCCTCCGAACCAGTGCCAGCCGTCGCCAACACCGCAATCAACGGAAGCACCAGCCTGGGCACCTTGAGCTCGCCAAAATAATCGCGCGGCGAACCGCCATGCGCCAACAGGATTGCCGTGACTTTGGCCACGTCCAGGCACGAGCCCCCGCCCAGGCCGATCACTAGATCGGGTCCGAAGCTTTGCCTAAACGCGACGCATTGATCGATGCAGTCGAGCGGCGCTTCGGGCAAAGTGCGATCAAACACCACCACCGAGATGCCTGCTGCTCTGAGCCCGTCGACCAAGGCGGCCAGCTCCGAACTGGCGCCCATTCGCTCATCGGTGACGATCAGCGCCCTCTGCCCCAGCGCCCGGGCGTAGATGGGTAGCGCATGGCGTTGTCCCGAACTGAAGACAATGGTGTGCGGGGCACGCATGGTAGCAAACAGGCTCATTTTGCCCCCAATCCCGTGTCAGCCGCGTCGCGCAGCCTTTGCATGTTGACCCAGACATCATCGGCCAGTTCAAGGCCTGCTGCCAGCCGCTCGGCCTTGTGCGCCCGTCCGTGCTCTCCGGGGATCAGTACCTGCTCGAACCCCGGCGCTGGCGGCGTCTGCCTGATGGCTTCCAGATAGGCCGACAGCGCCGCGCCCTGTCACGAAAGCGGAATCGAGTTGATCCGCACGATAATCCGCTCCAGCCGTAGAAAGCCGTGCGAGGATACGCCGCGCAACTTGGCGTCGAGCAACAGATCGACCTGCAGTTTTGCCGCTTCGGCTCCCACGTCCACCATTTTCAGGGTCGCCTGCGCAGCGTGGGTGCAGTCCTTAACAGATATCAGTGCCATCCAAAAATCCGATACGATATAGGATCAACGGTGCTGCCTGGTGATCAGGAAGTCAACGTTAATGCAGGAGTATCATGCCAAAGTTTGCGAGGCTGGCACTCGCTCTATCGATCGGCGATGATTAAAATCGCAGTAGGATCAGTCGGTCATTCACCTTCGTTTAGCCAAGGCCAAAAATAAACTGTTTTAGTAAAATGAAATATTGTGCCTCAGCGGCGAGGATTAGCCTGCACAACCCGGATAGGCCTGCGATAAAAGATACACCCCTGACCTGTAGCCGGGACACTGGATGGCTGGGAGAAGCCAGCGCTGCACCGGAAACCGGCCTTGTGCACTATTTCGGCACGCTTGTTGACCTAGAGGTTGGAGTGGCAGGCGCCGGCGAACTGCACAATCAGGCCATGACGATCACCGCAATCAGCGAATGGCCTGCCATCGCGGAGCATTGGTACCGAAACCGATGTAACCCGCTTTTGCGAAATCCAGGCGGCCTTGGTGGAGGTGGAAGCGCGCTGGAAACTAGCGTTGGAAGGCTCCGATCAAGGCGTTTGGGACTGCAATCTGGTTGTTGGCACGATATACTACTCGCCGGTCTGGCGGAAAATGCGCGGCTTCGACCTGCTCAAAGAGATCGATGGTGACGCCGAAGTGTGGCTGGCGCTGGTACACCCCGATGACCAGGCGCGTCTGCGCGAAACGATCCGCAAGCAAAATTCGGGCAAAATGCCGCGCAACTTCTTTGAATACCGCGAACAGCGCCGCGACGGCCAATGGATATGGATACAGAGCGGCGGCGAGCCAGTCAGTTGGGACAAGGACGGCACGCCGACACGCATTACACGCATTATTGGCATCGACCTCGACAACGGCCTGCAAGGAATTGGAACTGCAGGCGGCCCAGAGTGTGCAGCGGCTCAACACGACGCTGGAGAATTTTCCCGGCGGCATCTGCATGTTCAACAAGGACTTTGTCATGACCGTCGCCAATCGCGGCCACTACGAGATCATCCAGCTCGATAAACACTGGTTTCCTGTTGGCTCGACGCTACCCGACATCTTCTGTTTTCACGCTAGCCGCGGCGATTACGGCGATGGCGACGTCGATGAGATCGTGGCCAGAATGTTGGCCGACGTTAAGGTCAATATGGACAAGAAATATCGGGTTACCCGCCCGCAGGACGGCGCAACCCTGGAGTTCACACACACGCCCTTGGAAGGGGCGACTATATCATGACCGTCGAGGATGTCACTGAAAAGCTCGTTGCCGAGCAGCAGAAGGCCCAGTTGGAGCGTGAACTCAGCCATGCCCAGAAAATGGAATCCCTGGGCACGCTGGTCAGTGGCGTCACACACGAAATCAACACACCTATCCAGTATGTTGGTGATAACATCCGCTTTGTCCGGGATGGATTTGGCGATCTTATCGAACTGCTCAACAAAGTGCCGGACAGCGCTGGCCAGCGCCGATATACTAGAGGTAGTCGCCGACATTGAGGACGACGAAAAGCGCATCGATCTGGACTTTTGCTCGGGGAGTTGACCCAGTCGCTTAAGGCGCATTTCCCAGGTCGCTACCATCGTCAAGGCGATCAAGGAATTCTCTCATCCTGGCCAGGATGAGGCTGTGAACACCGACATCAATGCGGTGATCGAAACCACTTTGGTCGTGTCTCGCAACTAGTGGAAATATGTCGTCGAAGTCGAGGTCAATTTTGACGCTATGCTGCCTTTGGTGTCGTGCCGTCCCAGCGATATCAGTCAGGCGATCCTCAACCTGGTGGTCAACGCGGCACAGGCTATTGGCGAACAGGCACCGAACGATCCTGGTCGCATTCAGGTTTCGATCAGCCTGGTCGATGGCTATGCCAAAATCGTTGTGCAGGACAATCGCTGCGGTATTCCGTCAAACATGATCAAGTGGGTCTTTGATCCGTTCTTCACGACCAAGGAAGTCGGACAGGGAACGGGACAGGGATTGGCGATCTACCTTGCCATCATCATCCAGAAACACCACGGCTCCATCGAATGCGCAAGTACGCTGGGTGAAGGTACAAGCTTCAAGATTCGCCTTCCGCTGGCCATCGACGCCAATCAACAGGACAAGGCGGCATGATGGGGCCGGTCGTTCTCTGATGAGCCCAATATGCTGGCGGGCCTCAAGCGGTCAACGCGGACCTATGCCAGCCAATGGGAAATGCTTTTCTGCGCAAGTGGCGCAGAAGCACTGCAGATTATTGAATCGTCTAATGTCAACGTTCTCGTAACGGATATGCGCATGCCCGGCATGGACGGCGCTGAGCTGATCGAGGCTGTCTCGATCCAGTGGCCTGGCCTGTATCGCTTCGCGCTTTCCGGCGAGGCCGATACGGCGCTCTCCGCGCGCATTGTCGGGCTCAGCCACCGGTTTTTCTCCAAGCGCTGCGCTCTTGAGGTGATTCACCAGTCTATCCAGCGCCCACTCAACCTGGTCGCCGAGAGCCCCGATTTTTAGATTGACCGCAGCCGGACCCTGTTTGATAGCATCTAGGCCGACCCGAGCACTTTTGTCCGTTTACAGGCATTGGCGGATAGTGACGATCCAACGCCTGCCGACGTCGCGGCGGTGATTATGGGTGACCCGTCAATTGCTGTCCGCATTCTCCAGATCGCCAATTCGGCCTATTTTGGGCGCCCTTACGGCACGCTTGACGTTGTCCGGATATTCTCGCTGCTGGCGCAAAACCGGCTGGGCAAAGAACGGGAGGCCCCGCCGACGGGCAATTCGTTGCCGGCCGGCATGTCCAGGCAGCTCTGATCGCTTGGGTCCGGGCGATCGAGACCAGATGCTCGTCCGAGCAGATGTCAATCGCCTACGCCATAGCCCTCTTCGCCGATCTGGCCCAGGGCGATCATCTGGCAAGTAGCAGCGCGGGATCGGCCAAGCTGCTAGCCTATATCTGCGCCTTGTTTGGATTACCCGAATCCCGGGTATAAAGCATGCTGCGCTTGAGCAAGCGTCGGGCAGAATATACCGACATGCTGCAATTGGGCACGCTGGCGGCCCAATGCGCGATGTCACCTGACCAGCCTGAATTGCAACGCGTAGAAGCGGTCTGATCATGACGCACAAACTCCGTGTCCTTTTCGTCGATGACAATTTGAATCTGCTCAATGGCGCGCGGCGTATCGCGCGCGGCAAACTCGACATGATCACCGCCGAAAGCGCAGCACAGGCGCTGGAGATCCTGGACGTCGACTCCACCATTGAAATCGTCGTCTCCGACTAGAACATGCCCGCCATGAAGGGCGTGGAGTTCCTCGCCGAAGTGGCCAGGCGCTGGCCATTGATCGTGCGCATCATGCAATCCTGTCCGAAGGCACAGGTAATGCCATAGGTAAGCATTTCGGGAATCCGCGTCATGTCACGGCGCTTCGGATGGGTGTCGTGTCGGCTCTGAATGCTGATATTGGGATTGGCTATGACGGCAACGCCGGCTTCGGCCATCAGGGGCAGCAGTTTTGAGACGTAATAATTGTCCATCGAATGCATCGAGATCAGATGCGAACCAGCCACACAGCCACTCAGTTCCGGGCGTTGAGTTTCGTAAGTCAGCGTTTTAATATAGCGGCTGAGCGGATCTTCGGTTTCATCGCAATGCAGATCAACCAGCAGATCGCGTTCGGCGCTGATCTAGCATAGCGCTGTCATATTAGCCGCGCCATCGGCCATGGTCCGCTCGAAATGCGGAATGCCGCCGACGACATCTAAACCCAGATCGAGCGCCCTATTGAGCAGTTCTACTGCATCCGGCGAGCGGCAATAGCTCTTCTGCGGGAAGGCGATCAATTGCAACTCGATATAGGGTGTCACGCGACGCTTGACCTCGAGCAGGACCTCGACGCCCAGCAGTCGTTCGTCGCAGATATCGACATGGCTGCGGACAGCTAACAGGCCCTGGCTATCGGCCAGATCACAATAGGCCATGGCCCACTCGATCACCGCCTCCTGGATCAGCAGCGGCTTAAGCTCGCCCCAGATCTGAATGCCTTCGAGCAAGCGGCCACTCTCAGAGTGCTAGATAGCGCGGTCGGGTCCGGAATCTGATCCAACCCCAGCGTATGGCCAAACGACGCGGCGGATCACCCATGATCCAGCTGCGCAATCGATCGCTGCTATAGCTGGTAACGAGGGCAACTTTCTTGATGTTGTCCAGACAGGGCGCCAATTGCCCACGATCGTCGCCATCTTGCATAGTGAATGACACACCTGGCAGAAATATGCGGTCGAAATAGCCTTTCAGGATAGCCGAATAGCCGTAGTTCCATACCGGATGCACCAGTACGACCGCTTCGGTCGCCCGCAATCGGTCGACATAGGGCCTGATCAATGGCGTCAGATTGCCTGGCACATCGTGATAGTTCAGGTGCTTTTTGCGCGTCATGACAGCGGGAAACATCCTTCTCGTAGAGGTCGAGCGCGTCGACCGTGTGGCCTGCTGCCTCGAGGCTCTTCACCATCTCCACAAACAGTGCCATGTTAAAACTGGTCTCGACCGGATGAGCATGAATGACGTGAACGCGCATCAGGCAGCGTTCACCGGATTGAGACTGTCAAACAGTCAGGCCTTGCCGGTCGAAAAGTCAAAATCCGGATTTTCCCAGGCGATAATCTTGCCCAGATTGAGTATGCCCTTCGGATCAGCCTATCGCTTGAAATCGAGCTGCTTCTGGTCTGTCCGCTTCATGCCTCGCTCTTCGAGCATATAGCGATGCGGGTTGAACACATTGCAGACATTCCTCTCATGGATGGCGATGGTTTCCTCGAGCTGAGCCTCGCTGGTGTAGCGCACCAGCGGCAGGCCAGAGAGCGTGACAAGGCTATCCTGTCGCGTCATTTCAATATGCATCGGCAATTCATCGCCAAGCATCGAGATGATCTTTTCCAGGTGCTCGATACTGGGATAGCGGATCTGCAGATAGGTGGTGGTCGGATCGACCTTGAGCGCGCCCAGCGTTGTATAGTTCCATGCCAGTTCATAGACACGCGGCAAGCGCTTAAGCTCTTCATCGCTGGCGATGTCGGCGCTATAGCGCAAATCGCCCTTGTGATGCTTGATGAACAGCGTCATCGCATCCAGCATCATCGGCGCCACCATCAGCAGCACCACAGACTGGCTATCCTTGAGATAGGACTTGTGGCGATTGAAATAGGCCTTGGGGATCAGCGCTGCGTAGGTGGAGACCTCCTTGACCAGCGGGCTATCCTGCAATGTCATGGCCTGGGCAAAGCGGCCGGCGTCCATGAAGTCGTCGAAGCCCACAATCATATCGACCTAGGCATAGCTGGTCGCCAGCGGCGTTTGGGCTTCTACGATAACGCCATTAGTGTCGTAGGCATAGGCAACCTTGAGAATGTCCTCTAAGATCGAGCTCGCACGGCTCGGCTTCGCAGGTGATGATTTTGAGACCCAATATGCTACCCAGATTGCGCAATCCGCGCTAGTGGACAGACCTCACACCGTCCGATCCGCCGGCAATGAAGCCGCCGATCCAGGCCATGCGATAGGTCGAGGGATAAAAGCGCAGCTCGCCGCCGACCGCGGGTCTTGGCCTGGTGATCGATCTGCTCCATCATCGCGCCGGCCTGTTCCAGCGGTCGGTCCGGCTTGATCTCAAGCACCTTGTCCATGTTCGTCAGATTGAGCATGGCCCCACTCGACAAAGGCATAGCCTAACCGTAATTGCCGGTACCGGCGCCGCGCGGCGTAATGGCAACGCGATGCCTGTAAACGGCCCGCAACACGATCTTGACCTTATCATTGCTACGCGGCAAGCTGATGATCTCGGCGGTCACGTGATCGAGCTTGGCCTTGAGTACGGGCGAATACCAATAGTGGTCGCGGCTGCGCTGCTGCATGATACAGGGATAGTCATCGACCGGTATATCGCCGAGTTCGGCGCGGAAGGCTCATATCGTCACGAGCGTTATCCCATCAAATCATCGAGTTCGCTGTAGTCCGGTAGCGTGGTGTCGATGGCCAGGCCGGCCCGCAGCACCGTGCGGTCGGCCTGTGGCCCGCTCATCAGTTCAGTCCAGTTGCGCGACCTGAGAATCACCAGATCAGCCGGGGTGCCGGCCGCCAGTATGGCGGTATAGGCAAAATCGGCAATGGCAGCCGGATCGGCGCCAATCGAATGGGTCCAGGCAAAGGCGTCGACCTGCGGATGATCAAACTGCAGGATGTGCGTGCCTTCGCGCAGCATCTCAAAACCATCCAGATCGCCATAGGCGTAGAAGGGATCGCGGGTGTTGTCTGATGCAATAGCCACGGGCGCACCGGCCGCCTTGAGCTCGTTGAGTAGGGTGACGCCACGCCAGCGCAGCGTGCGGACGCCGCCAGCATTCTGGCGATCCTGCAGATACATGTTGCACATGGGCAGTGACGCCACCGCGACGCCAGCTTGCCCCCCGTTCGATCGTTGCCCGGGCAATGTCATCAGGCTGATTGGCCAGCGCGCAGTAATGGCCGGCTACCACCTTGCCCTTGAACCCGGTTTCGATCACCACATCGGCCAGGCTGCGCAAAACATTGGCGGCTGGATCGGGGGATTCATCGGTATGCAGATTCATCTCGCCGGCCATCTCGACCAGCCGCCGCATGATGCTCGGGTTTCCCGGGTGCACGGCGGTCGAGTCGCCCAGAATGCTGCCGGCTGCCTTGATGCGCGTTGCGATCGCCCACAGCGCAACGGGATCGAGAATGGTGTCGGGCGCCATCAGACCGACGCTCTGCAGTTCGATGCGATCCTTCCAGCGGTCGCGCATGGCCTCGAACACGTCCCAGGTGATGGTGTGCTGCGGCGGCGCCATATCCAGATGCGTGCGGATCGACAAAGGCCAGCAGCACAATGCCACCATCTAGATCGATGGCGTGGGGTGCAGGGGCGGCGCTAACCGGTCTAATCGCCGTGATCACACCGTTGGCGACAGTGATACCAACCCTGTCCAGCGCGCCCGAGCTGGCCCCGCCCATCACCGAGACCGGCGCCGCAGCGTTTGTCAGCACATAATGCCCGTCAGCCGGGATCGTGATTGCCATAGTTAATTCTCCCGCCGGACAGCGCTTTCATGCCAGCGATGCGGCGTCAGCCAGGAAATCAGTGACGTTAGCCCGAAAATCGAAATGCTGATACCGCACAACATGATCAGGCAGACAAACATGCGTGGTAAATTCATCCGACTTTGGCTTTCGATCAGCCGGAAAGAAGGCGGCCAGGAACGCACAGATCAGCAGTGCTGCCTGGATGTGGGGCGCGTAGATCAGCGGCAGAGGCGCAATGGCGATGATCGGGGTAACCTGCAGCACCACCGCGAACGGGAACAGCGTGAGTTCGAGCAGACGCGACTGCATGATCAGGATCGCCAGACCAACGCCGTCGATCAGCGCCAGGGCCAAGGCCATGAAAGTGATGCGCAGGGTGACCAGTATGGCGGGCCATAGCGTGGCGGAATCGATAAACAAGGCGATGACCACGTCGACTGGACCGGGCAAGATATAGCGTGAAATCTGGTTGACGGTGACCAGCAGGCGCCACCCCTGAATACCGATCAGCAGCGCGACAACTGGAATGACCACTTGCAGGATTTTTTCGCGATTTGGGATAGTGGGCAGCAGGACACCGGCCGCACTGTCCGTTCTGATCTCAGAAGACGGGGACATCGTTTTGTTCATCAGTGAATCTCCGCCGCGCCGATGGCGTCTTGCAGGGCGCACGAGATGTCCTGACAGTTTTTCCGGTAGCCTTTGGACGCCCGATATGCCTGGTCGCGAACGGTTGGCTGGGCGATCGCCATGTCAGCAAACACCTGTCTTGGCCAGGCCCGCATCACCACGATGCGGGTCGACAGATAGGCTGATTCATAGACCGAATGGGTGACGAAGATGACGGTCACGCCGTGCTGCTTCCATAGCCGCACCACATTATCATTGAGCTTCTGCCGCGTGATTTCGTCCAGCGCTGCAAAGGGTTCGTCCATCAGCAGCAGCTTGAGGCGTGTCACCATAGAACGCGCGATCGACACGCGCATGCGCATGTCGCCTGACAGCTCGCGCGGATAGGATCTAGCAAAATCGGCCAGACCGACCGACGCCAGATTGTCCATGATAATGTCGCTGGCGCTGGTCTTGGAAACGCCGCGCAGCTTGAGCAGCAGGTGGACATTATCAAACACGGTTGTCCACGGCATCAGTGTTGGGTCCTGAAACACGAAACCGATATCGCTCTCGGGCAAGCCCTTGGAATTGATCTTGGAAGACGGCCAGTCAATCGAGCCCGAGAAGGGGGAGTCTAACCCCACAATGATACGCAAGGCGGTGGATTTGCCGCAATTGGCCCGGGATCGGCGGGTGTCGCGGTTCTAGTCTAGAAAGCAGATTCAGTCACTGGATAAACCCGGTTTAGGGTCAAAACGGCGCGAGCAGGATTGCCCGCGCCGATAGCGTTCGTCCGGACAGGCTATTCGGCCCTGGCCAGCTCTATGCCAACGCCCTTGCAGGTAAATTGGGTAGCATAGGCCTTGGAGATGTCGATCCCCGCCTCATAGGCGCCGGCGCTAACCATCTTGGCGTAGAAGTCATTCCAGCGCGCGTCGGTCATGCAGCCAATACCGCTCTTCTCGGCGTCACTCGCAATCACGATGCCGTATTCCTTGAGCTTGGTGATGGAATAGGCGATCTGGCCATCCGTCATTTCCGGATTGTTCGTCTTAATCAATTCGTTGGCAGCCGCGTTGTCGCCATACAGATAATTGTACTAGCCAGTGGCGGTCGCATCGACGATGCTCTGTACCAGATCGGGGTTGCTGTCGACGATTGCTTGGCGCGTCTCAATCGTGGTCGAATAGGAATCATAGCCAGAATCGGCCAGCAGGAAGACCTGCGGATCCCAGCCGGTCTGCTTGCCGATTTCATGGAGCTCGGAGGTCAGATAGCCTTGCCGGATCGATTGCTCGTCGGCGATGAACGGAGCTGGATTAAAGGTATATGGTTCATACATTTCATCCTTGAAATCGGGGAACGAGGCCTTCATCCAGAGCCAATAGTCGGCAAAGAAGCTGTCTTTGTCCATGATGATCTTTCTGGCACCCGTCATGCTGGCCAGATCAGTAAAGTCGGCATCGGGATGAGCCAGCAAGACCTGCGGATCCTTCTGGAAGATCGCGGCAACGGCCAGTACTGGAATGCCTTCCTTGACCGAGTCAAGGGTCGACATGCCACCCATATAGGAAGTCCAGCTGGCCGGCGATGAGCAATTGCCTGTTCGGCGCCTGCGGTCCGCCCTGGCGAATGGTCACATCGAGCCCATACTTCTCGTAGGTGCCATCCACCACCGCCTGATAGTATCCGCCATGCTCCGCCTGGGCCAGCCAGTTGGTGTCGAAGGTCACCTTGTCCAGTTCCGCCGCTGATACGGCAGACACCACCAGCGCCAGTGCTGCCAAAAGGCTCGTCTTGATCGAAATGTGCAAGTCGCGCTCTCTGTGTGCCGTTGATCCCGCCACGAAAAATCTGTGCGACCGATATCGCCAATCTGTAGAGACTTCCGCATTAGGCTTCAGCTATGAAGTCAAAAATAGGCAGGACTCTGATATGCCTGCCATGCGTGCAAAAAAACTGAATATAGACTGGTTAAGCGCTCTACCTGCCGCTAGCATTCGCACTCAAGAGTTGGAAATCCATGCTCATTACCCTTGATCCTGTCGACATTCACCCACCCCTTGCGCCCTATAGCCAAGCGCAATGCCCTGTTCGCCGCTCCCTATCTCGCCTCCACGCTGATGATCGTTAGCGGTTTTGCCCGTCCGGAATTCGTCGTCGAAATCGAGGCTATTGCGGCCGGACTCGCCTCAGGACAAGCAACATGTGCAAGATCTGGTGGACCGATTTCGCCGCCCGCGAATTTGAAGCTCTCGATCCCGACAAAACCATCGCCATCCTGCCTATTGCCGCCGTCGAGCAGCAGGGTACGCACCTGCCGGTCGGCACCGACATCATCATCAATAACCGCTATGATGGAACTGCTGGTGACGCGGGCCCTTGCCGATCTGGACATCCGCGTCTTTCTCGTGCAGGCCATCGGCAAATCCAACGAGCATATCTAGGCTAAGGGCACCATTACCCACAAGGCTACTGATCTAATCGACGCCTGGACCCAGATCGGTCTGGAAGTAGCGCATGCCGGTATGCGCAAGATAGTCTTCGTCAATTCCTACAGCGGCAACGAGGAAATCATGGGCATCGTCGCGCGCGAATTGCGGGTTCAGGCCGGCATGCTAGCGGTCAAGAGTGGCTGGCGCTTCACCCTCGAAGGTGTGCTTAGCGATCTCGAGCGCCGCCATAGCATTCATCGCGGCGATGTGGAAACTTCGCTGATCCTCAATGTTCCGTCCTAACATGGTCGGTATGAGCCGCGCCGAGGACTTCGTGTCCATCGAGGCACGCGACGAGCAGCAATTTCGCCATCTCCGGCTGACCGGCGCCTTCGGCCACATCTATTCCTGGATCGCCTCGGACATCAATCCGGCCGGAGCGGTAGGCAATGCCACCCTGGCCGCGGTCGAAAAGGGAAATTTGATCGCTGAGGTCAATGTTGTCGCCATGCCATTGCCGAGCACCCGTTATACAGCAGCCACAGCGCTAGCCCAAACAAGGGAAAGCCCAGCAGGCTCAATAAGCTTACTGGGCTTTTTTGGTTGCGGGAGCAGGATTTGAACCTGCGACCTTCAGGTTATGAGCCTGACGAGCTACCGGGCTGCTCCATCCCGCGTCAAAGTTTATAACAATATTGGATTAGCCATCATCGGTGCGGCCCGTGCCGCGACGTAAGGCGTATATAGGAGGTACCGAATGAATGTTCAACTCCAAAATGGTCTTAAGTGACGCTTTTTTGACGGCGGCGTTTTTTGTCTCGGGTGGTGGCTGCCATCGCTCCATGACCCGCCATAAATGAAGAACACGACTGGTAGGGGGCCTGCGCGGCGCGCGGCGCTATAGATATCGAGCTGCTGCCGAGCATTCGGGCCATAGCTGACGTCGCGCGTTGTCTTGTGCGACCTCGCATTCTTCGGACTAACAGAATTAATGATGCCGAGTATGGAAATAGCCATGATTGCCCTGTTGGTGATCGTCCAAGGTACGGATAACGTGCCACTATTGTTTCGCGTGTCGCCCGCAGATGGCTAACAAATTCACTCCAGCTTAAGTTACTTGCGGCACATTGTCGAACAAACGCCCGGACCGGGCGTAGAGAGGGTGGCTCGCTTGGAACGGCGAACGCGGCGAATATCCAACATTATAGCTCCAGGCGCGGCTTCGACACGAGCTCGTCTGAATGCCGATTTTTGGAGCAGCTTGGACGTTACGATCACGTCATCAGACTACCCAACCGCCTGCAGTGCATCGACCATTTTGCCGGCATTGCGCAGACCGACCGGCCGACAATGCTGGTTTTGGTCACCCTGGCCGAGGCCAGGCACTATAACGAGATATTGTGCGCTCTGGGCTTGGCCTGCTCCGAAGATGAAGGCCATCCCAACCTGCAGTGCATCGCGCCATTGCGAATCGGCCAGTCCTTCAAAGAAGTACTCGAAGCGGATCTAGCTGGCGAATATGAAGCCTGCATTGCCTATAAGGCCAGCCGCGAGCTATGCGAAGAGCTCGGTGATTACGTCTCCAGGAACCTGTTCGAATCCCTGCTGACTGACGAGGAGGGCCATATCGACTTCCTCGAAACCCAGCTCGAACTGCTCGACCGCATCGGCGCTGAGAAATACGGCCAGCTCAATTCAGCCTCGGCCGACTAGGCTGACTAGGGCTGGCCCGGCCAAATTGTTTCAACCGCCCGGACACCGTTTCGGGGGAGTTTTTGCTGCCCGTCAACAGCCCTTGATCATATTGGGCAGGGGATGATAATCAATTCGGGCCAGATGGCGCGCGCCCGTTCGGCCTTTTTGGTGTGCGCAATGCGGTTGTCCAGAACGAGATTGGGCGCCATGCGAAAAGCAAACAGATCATCGAGTCCGAACGGCGCCACGATCTCCGTTCTGCCGTCAGTCATGAGCCACGCCCCGACCGCATGGGTTTTGGACGCATAGCGCCCCAGTATCTCTACGGACGACGTTAGCGGCGAAAACGGGCTACCAAACTTCTGCTCAAACCACACATACACGCGCTTGGTTGTGGACCTGAACGCGCACAGGCAGATGCGAAAACCGCGCGTCAAGCGTTTTGATCACGCGGTTCTCGGCCGTCTAGCCAATATCGCTATCGTCAAAGTAGAACACATCAATATCGTTGACCCAGGACAGAGCTGGTCGCCCGGTCAAGACGTTACAAACCGTGTTGTAGATCGCCCCGGAGGGCAATAGCGGGTCTGGCAATGCCAGGACCAGCAGCTCATGCAGAACGTCCATCAAAGCCGGCTGCTGCCGCACTATCTGCTCCAGCATCGCATACTGGGTCTTCGCGTCAGCGTCGGCATATCTCAAATGATCGCTCATACCCGAACGCTACCGCGATTCCGGGCCACGCGTCAGTTCTCGATGGGTTCAAACATGGCATTGAGCTGGCTGACAATATGGTCCATCGGCGCGATGGTCTCGGGCAGTTGCTCGGGTGGGTCCGACACGATGGCGGCATAGGGCATACCGCTAGGAAAGGCGCCGAACATTTGAAAAAATGCCACCATGTCGTCCAATACCGGCATGCGCCAGCGCCAGAGCGCGCCCATGGCGATAATCGGCTCCATGTGCCCAAAGCCCTCATAATAACGGGTGGTCACCCAAACACCGTTATCCTTGAGCTTTTGCGCGAACCGCTCAGTGTTCTGCATCCGCACGATCGGATCGGTCGTTCCGGTCGCCAGATACATTGGTGGTGTCTGCGGGGTCACCAGATTGATCGGCTGCGTCCCCTGCGGATTCGGCGCTGAACCGAAAGCATTCTGCACCTCGCTATATTCAAACGGGTAGAAATCATAAGGCCCCGACAGCGCTGCAACGCCCAGAATATTCATGGTCACGCTATACTCGCGCAGGAACGAAGGGTCGAGCGCCAGCATGGTTGCATTATAAGAGCCTGCCGAATGGCCAGCCAAAAACAGCCGGTTGGCATCGCCACCATAATTAGCAATATTGTCTTGCACCCATTTAAGCGCATTAGCATTATCTTCCAGAAAGCCGGGGAATTGCACCTCGGGCACCAGCCGATAATCGGCGATGACGGTCACAAAGCCGCGTGCAGCCAGGGCCCGCCCCACGAACTGATAGTCGCTGCGCTCCCCGCGGTTCCAGCCGCCGCCATAAATGAAAAACACCACCGGCGCCGCTGCGCCACGCGCTTCAGGTGCATAGACATCGAGCCTGTGTCGCGGACCGTCGGCATAGGCAATGCTATCGCCTACCTTAGTGGTTCCTCCATCCATGGCTGCCGGCAGGTTGAACGGATCCATCGCCGACAGTGCGAACACCTGCAAGGGCAGGGATACGAGCAGCAGGAGCGTCGCGAGAGCACGACGGAACGTCACAATCAGATTGGGCACGGGACTATCGATTCAACAGGGAAAGCAACTACAGTAGCCGACAAAATCGATCAATTTGTGGCGTCGCCAGATGGGCGAGGGCAGGCGCCATCCACCCCCCCAATCATATCCCAGACCCTGGTGTAGCTGATCGGTGGTCATAGACCGATTTCCGGTAGGGTCGGGTTGCTCACACCAACCTGATACTGGAAGGATCACCGATGACCAATGCAATGGTGAACCTGCGCACGCTGGTATGAAGAAGACCCCTGACGCCGATATTCTGCGTGAGATGATCGGCTTTGCCGCGGAACCGCTGATGGAGCTGCAGGTCGGTGCTGCTACTGGCGGCCGGCTATAGCCAGAAGAGCGCCGAGCGCTTAGCGCGTGTCGAGAAACACCTTTCGACCTGCCTATATCTGGCAAAAATTGGCGCGGGCAACGATGTCGCGCGGCTCCAGCTCGGCGTCGGGATGAATGGCAGGCATGAAGCGCTCGCCCAGATCGTTGATCAAAGATCAAAATGGCGCCCGTGCCGCGTAGGGCCTCGGTGGCCAGGGGGGGGTGGATCGACGCCGGTAGCGATGGTGGTGGGATGAAACTGCACGAATTCGGCGTCGGCAATCAGCGCGCCGGCCCGGGCCGCCATACCTATGGCGTGACCGCGCACACCGAGCGGGTTGGTGATGACGGCATAGAGCCACCCCCAATCCGCCGGCCGCAAGTACGGTGGCGCGGGCACGGATGAAAACCGGTTCGGAATAGCGGTTACCTACCTTGCGGCAGAACACCCCAACAATTCGGTCATTGTCGCGCGCCAAGTTGAGCGCGGTAATGTCTTCTACTACGCGAATTGAGGGGGTACGGCGGATCTCGGCGATGATGGCCTGCATGATGGCCCGGCCGGCGCGGTTACCCTCGACCTTTACGATGCGGTTGGCCGAATGGACAGTTTCCTTGCCTAGCGCGTAATTGCCAAAATCGTCGCGGTCAAATGGGGTGCCCCAACGGGCCAGATCCTCAATGCGGGCGACCGCCTCTGCTGTCACGCTTTCGGCAGTGCCGCGATCGACAATGCCTGCGCCTGCCATTTCGGTATCGAGGGCGTGGGCGTGCCAACTGTCACCCAGTCCGACGGCAGCCGCCACGCCGCCTTAGGCCTAGGCCAAACTGGCGCCGGTATCCCCAGTGGCTTGGGCGACAGCGCAGTGACCAGCCGCGGCGCCAGCTTTAGCGCAGTGAACAGTCCGGCCAGACCGGCGCCCACGATCAGCGCGCCGTCGGCATTGAGGGTGTTGTCGGTGATAGTCATGGGTGGTTCCAGTGTGTTCTCATTCTAGGTAATTGTCCCTAAGGTCATTGCCGTAGTAAGTGCGGAGCCGCGGTGATGGCAGGGTCGGATGACGGCAAGGGCCTGTGCGAGGAGTGTTAGAGGGGTTTTTCGGCTGGGGCAGACCTTGAAACCTATGAGGCGATTTACCGGCTGGTATTGAGCGCCTGTGGCTATCGCTGTGCCTTGACCGGCGAGCGATTCCTGCCTGAAACGGGGTTATTGCATCCCTATCTTGCCGTTGAGACGATCCGGCCGCGCGATGCCGGCGGGCCGGTGCAGATCAACAATTTCATCGCGCTTGAAGAGTATGCGGCCAATGCTTTGTTGATGGGCCGCGCCCGTTATGGCGCGTAGGCCTTGGTTCCACCACGGATGGCGTTGCACCTTGCCTGACAGGCTCATAAGGTTTGGGCAAATACGGCAACGGAGAGTCGGCGATGGATAGCTTTGGACTGGACGGATTCAGTATTACGCTGATCGGTTTGGGTATTCTGGCGCTGCTGGTGCTGTTCGCCGGCGCCAAGACGGTGCCGCAGGGGTATAATCATACCGTTGAGCGGTTCGGAAAATATACCAGAACCCTCAAGCCTGGCCTTAACCTGATTGTGCCGTTCATCGATGTCATTGGCAAGCGCATAAACGTGATGGAGCAAGTGCTCGACGTGTCCCACCAGGAGGTAATTACACACGATAATGCCTCGATCACCGCCAATGGTGTGACATTCTATCAAATCCTCGATGCGGCTGCGGCGGCCTATGAGGTGTCAAACCTCGAAAACGCTATTCTCAATCTAACAATGACTAATATCCGCACGGTGATGGGCTCGATGGATCTGGATGAGTTGCTGTCCAATCGCGACGAGATCAATCAGCGTCTGCTGCATGTGGTGGATGCCGCAGTCTCGCCATGGGGCGTCAAGATCACCCGTATCGAGATCAAGGACATCGATCCACCCAAGGATCTAGTGGAGTCGATGGGCCGCCAAATGAAGGCCGAGCGCGAGAAGCGCGCCGCCATTTTGGAAGCGGAAGGTCGTCGGCAAAGCGCGATCCTGCAGGCTGATGGTGCCAAGCAAGCCCAGGTGCTTGAGGCAGAAGGTCGCAAGGAAGCTGCGTTCCGCGATGCCGAGGCACGCGAGCGTTCGGCCGAAGCCGAGGCCAAGGCGACGCAGGTGGTGAGCCAGGCTATTGCTGTCGGCAGCGTGCAGGCGATCAATTATTTCGTGGCCAACAATTACATCAAAGCATTGGAATCGATCGCCAAATCGCCAAACCAGAAGCTGCTGATGCTACCCATTGAAGCAGCCAGCGTGATCGGGGCCATTGGTGGCATTGCCGAGATTGCCAAGGAGGCCTTTGGCGGTGCCGGACCGGCAACGCCGCGGTCGAGTCGGCCGCCATCTACTGGCTAGCCATAGCAGGGGGGCAACCATACAAATTGTTGATTTCATTGCCGCCAATGGGCATTGGTCGTGGATTGTCGCCGGGCTGATCCTGCTGGCGCTCGAACTAGTGGTACCGGGAGGCTTCCTATTATGGAAGGGCATTTCGGGGATTGTCACCGGACTGCTAATCATGGTCCAGCCCATGCCATGGGTGCTGCAACTGCCGGCGGTGGCTTCTCTCTGACGCGGGCTGTGGCCGGGACGTCCGGCGTGGCGAACAATGTTGCGATTGCAACCCAGATGATCAGCGGCAGCGGCAATGTTGGCATCACGCGTCAGTTTGGCAAATTCAATATCGGGGTAACGGGTGCGGTCGATCGCAGCGTCTATGGCGCCACGACACTGACGGGCGGAACAGTTATTGATAATTCCGAGCAGAATGCCTGGGCGCTCAATGCCGGATTGCGCGTCGGCTTTCAGATCACGCCAATCTTTGAGGTGTTTGGCAGAGCCGGCGTGGGGCGAGATGTCTTCGACCTGCTTGTCCTCAGTACTTGGTTTCAAGCACGATGCAACGATTACTGCGCTGGAGGACGGGGTCACCGGGCACTGGAACGATACTCTTGAAGTGAACGTGTCCACGGGTGGCGCTCTGCGCCGCTTCGACCCTACTAGTCTGGATGCGGTTACAAGCCAGATCTATGACGCGCAGCTCAGCTTTAGACCCGATCGAACATTGCGGGTGACTGGCGGATTTTCCACGACTGTCGCGCCGCTGGGCCCGACGGGATCGGGGTCGACGTGCATCGGCTATGGCGCTAACGCCGAGGTCGCTTATGCGGTCAATTAATGGCTCGTCTTGCGGGCGCTAGCCAATTGGAGTCAGGCTCGGTATGTCCACAGCAGCAACATAGAGAACGGCTATGGCCTGGGCGTCGGCGGCGACTACAAGGTCAATGCTCACACCGCGGTGACAGCGGATTATAATTTTGACCAGTCCGATGGCTTATCCAGCGGCGTGCAGGAGGCGCACCAGGTAACGGTTGGCATTACGCTGGCGCGTTAGTGCCTAGAGTCGGCCTGATTGCTAAAGTCGGCCGCCAAGGTCGAGCTTGCGCAATTCCTTGAGGAAGCCGTCACGAATATCGGGCCTATCGAGCGCATAGACCACATTGGCGGTCAAAAAGCCGATCTTGCTGCCACAGTCAAAGCCCTGACCCTGATACTTGACCCCGGTAAAGGGCTGCTGATGCATCATAGTCTGCATAGCGTCGGTGATCTGGATCTCGCCACCGGCGCCGCGCGGCTGGTCGGCCAGAAGATTGAAGACTTCCGGCTGCAAGATGTAGCGGCCCGAAATGATCAAATTGGAGGGAGCGTCCTCGCGCTTGGGTTTTTCAACCATCTGAGTAATGATGAAGCCTGTATCGGGGCCTTCGCCGCGGGCAACAATGCCATAGGCAGAGACCTCCTCTTCGGGCATTTCCGCGACGGCGATGACATTGCCGCCAGTTTCTTCATAGGCGTCCATCATCTGCTTGAGTACGCCGGGCTGGCCCTTAAACAACATGTCGGGCAAAAGCAGCGCAAACGGGTTGTCGCCGACGATATCACGGGCGCACCAAACGGCGTGGCCCAGTCCCAGTGGTTCCTGCTGGCGGGTGAAGCTGGTGCGTCCTGCGGAGGGGAGGTCCTTCCGCAATTCTTCCAATGCGGTGGTCTTGCCGCGCAATTCAAGTGTGGCCTCTAGCTCGAACTGACGGTCAAAATGATCCTCGATCACCCCCTTGTTGCGACCGGTGACGAAAACAAAGTGCTCAATACCGGCTTCACGTGCTTCATCGACCGCGTATTGAATGAGCGGTCGGTCCACTACGGTCAGCATTTCTTTGGGCATCGCTTTGGTGGCGGGCAGGAAACGTGTGCCAAGACCGGCGACGGGGAAGACGGCTGTTCGGACGCGCTTGGACAAGAATAACTCTCCGTTCTTGGGTGCAGTAAATCTATCGCAATGCTTGTATACTACCATGACAGAAAATTTTGTTGCAATTGCAAGGGTCTAAACGCATGGCTGTATTGATAACTGGTGGTGCTGGCTATATCGGCAGCCATATGGTGCTGAATCTGGTCGACGCTGGCGAAACAGTGGTCGTACTAGATAATCTGACCACCGGCTTTGACTGGGCCATTGACGGCAGGGCCTTCTTCGAAGAAGGCGAGGCTGGTGATGTCGATTCCGTCGTCGGGCTGATTAAGAAGCACGCGATCACCGAAATCGTGCATTTCGCCGGCTCTATTGTGGTACCTGAATCGGTCATCAATCCGCTCAAATATTATGGCAACAACACTGCCACATCGCGCAATTTGATTGCGGCGGCGGTCAGGGGGGGCGTCAAGCATTTTATCTTTTCGTCTACCGCCGCAGTCTATGGCATGACCGGCCTGGCGCCGGTGGTGGAGACCACGCCGCTCAATCCGATATCGCCCTATGGCCGCTCCAAGCTGATGACTGAAATGATGCTGGCCGATGTCGCTGCGGCATACCCGTTGACCTATAGCGTGCTGCGCTATTTCAATGTGGCAGGTGCTGATCCGCAGGGGCGTAGCGGACAGTCTTCGCCCTGGGCGACCCATCTGATCAAGGTCGCGTGTCAAACGGCGCTGGGCCAGCGCGAGAAAATGGACATATTCGGCACTGATTTTGAGACGCCGGACGGAACAGGTGTTCGCGACTATATCCATGTCACCGATCTGGTTGCCGCTCATGCTCTGTTGCTCGGGCATTTGCGCAGCGGTGGCGAGAACACGACGCTCAATTGTGCTTACGGCAAGGGCTATTCGGTGCGCCAGGTTGTCGAGACTGTCCGCCAAGTATCCGGCGTCAACTTGCGTGCTGACGAAGGTCCGCGCCGTGCAGGCGACCCCGCCTCGATTACCGCGACCGGCGAAAAAGTGCGCCAACTGCTCGGCTGGGTGCCCCAACATGACGACCTCACCGAGATTGTGGCATCGGCCTATGCCTGGGAAAAGCAACTAATTGTGCGCAACCGCTAAGACAATTGGAGCGAACTGATGTGGCATGCCGCTATCCTGTTGCTGCTTGTGCGAACGCCATCCCCCCTCAACCCCGCCCCTTTGGCGTGGTATAACTAAGGCTTGGCCATCACGCATTTCCCGCTTGGCTGGGCTAGTCAGCGTGCAGGGACTGCCGACAAGCTGATGAGGGGATCATCAGCTCAATGGAGCGACGGATTCCAGCGTCATGGTATCTGACGCGCTAGGACGGCCCATTCATCGTTGTGTTCGAGTCGGCAACAGCCTTGCTAGTGCGCTGCGCTAAGCGCTCGGCGCTCTTCTGGCCATAGCCGGCCGCCAGTAGCAGCACCGACCTGCAGCTCCATCAGCCGTTCCGCGGCAAAGCCGATCATCTCACGCAGAATATCGGCGTCAGGGGTCTTCTTCCCTATGCCATTGAAAATATTGGCGGACGCTAGCGGCTATTCAGTAAAGCGGACGGTGCCGATATGGGACAGGTTGCGGTTGCGCTGGGCGTAGTCGATGCCGTAGCCGACGACGAATTTGTCGGGGATGTCAAAGCCGATCCATTTGGCCTGCACGTCGGTTCCGCGGCGGCTGGGCTTGTTGAGTAGAGCGCAGACTTCCATACGGCGCGGGTGGCGGGTGCTCAGGATCTCCAGCACGTGCTTGAGCGTGTAGCCGGTGTCGACGATGTCTTCGACCACCAGCACGTCGCGATTGCCAATCTCCCCGCGCAAGTCCTGGAGAATCCTTACTTCGCGGCTAGATTCGGTGGCATTGCCGTAGGAAGACGCTTCCATGAAATCAACTTCGACTGGCAAGTCGAGCTTCCGCACCAGATCGGCAATGAGGATGAACGAGCCGCGCAGTAGGCCGACGACGATCAGCTTGTCGGTGTCGGCGAAGTGGGTGGAAATCTCTTTGGCCAGCGCCTCAACGCGGGCGGCGATAGCCTTGGCTGAGATCAGTTCGTCAACGGTATAGGGCTTTTGAGTCATGGCTAGTCCGGATCATAGTTCACTGGATGTTCTATAGCGCGTCGGCTAAATTCGCCAGCAGACTGTTAGCATTGACACTAGCTCTTGAGCCGTTTTGATGACAGTTCCGTGCAGGTTCTGCCAACCTCTCCTGAGCTGCCTATTTTCAGACGTTGGTCAGGAGGGGATGCCCCTTAGTGCTGCAGATTAGTTTTGTCTGTCAGACAAAATCGATGGAGCGAGCGGCCTGACGGCCTTTGCGGATCGCTCAGACGACCAGCGACTGGCCACGGCGCATATCGCCGGCGGCGAATTCGCAGATGGCGTCTTCGGCTTGGCTAGAGGAGATACGTATCTTGACTGCTCAATTGGGCCAGTTGGTCAGCTTGTTTTCCAATTCTGGCGGCATGGCGCGGGCGTTCAACTGGGTCACTGCGATGGCGCTCTGATGGAAGCTAGTGTCGACGCAGTTCGTACCGGCGGCAAAGTTGCGGCCGGTTTCGCCGATGACCACGACAACGCTGCCAGTCATGTATTCACAGCTATGATCGCCGGTGTCTTCGACCACGGCGATGGCGCCCGAATTGCTCACTGCAAAGCGTTCGCTAGCCACGCCGCGGAAGTAGCACTCGCCGGTAATGGCGCCATAGAGCACGGTGTTGCCGACAATGATCGACTTCTCGGGCACAAAGCCGGCCTTGTGGGAGGGTCACATGACGATGCGGCCGCCTGACAGACCCTTGCCAACATAGTCATTGGTATCGCCGACCATGTTGATCGAGATGCTGCGGACCAGGAAGGCGTCGAAGGCCTGATCGGCCGTGCTGCTCAACTTGATCGAGATGGTGTCGTAGAGCAGGACTTCATGGCCATATTTCTTGGCCGGGCGCCAGACAGCATAGCGCCGGCCCGGCGATCGCGGCTGCGGATCGGCAGATTGATATGGACGGCCATATCGTCTGCAGCCGGACACGGTTGCGCAGACGGTTAAGCACAAGGGTCTGATGGGTTTCGGCCAGACTGATTTCCTAGGGACCGCCAGCATGCTTGAGCGAAGTCAGCGGCGAAGCGCCAGTGCCGCCATCATAGCCGGAGATGGTGATGTGATCCGCTCGCCTTAGCGACGCCGGCAGCAACAGTGCCAACGCCAATCTCAGAGACCAGCTTGACTGAGATATCGGCCTGTTCATTGATGTTCTTGAGATCGTAGATGAGATGGGCTGCGTCTTGGATGGAATAGGTGTCGTGGTGCGGTGGCGGGCTGATCAGGTCCACGCCGGGAGTGGAATGACGGGTATTGGCAACGATCCAGTCGATCTTGTGACCGGGCAGCTGGCCGTCTGCGCCGGGCTTGGCACCCTGGGCGACTTTGATCTGCAGCTGGTCGGCATTGACTAGATATTCGGTGGTGACTCCAAAGTGGCCCGAATCAATCTGCTTGATGGCCGAGCGCATGGGATTGCGCGAGCCGTTGGGCAGGAGCTTTGTAGCGATCGGGCTCTTCGCCGCCTTCGCAGGTGTTGGGCTTGCCGCCAATGGCATTCATCGCCCTAGCCAGCGTGGTGTGCGCCTCGCGCGAGATCGAGCCAAAGCTCGTGGCGCTGGTGACGAAACGCTTGACGATCTCAACGGCCGGGCTCACTCGTCGAGCGCCACAGGTGCGGCGATCGGCTTGATCTCAAATAGGTTGAGGATAGCTAGATAGCCATTGTCGTCCGAGTTCGCATGCGCGGCGAAGCTGTCATAGCGTTGCTGCGCCGTTTCAGGGGAGTCGTCCCTGGTACGGACGGCGTACTGGAGATCGGCGACAACGTCGGGGCTCCAGGCGCGCTGTTCGCCGCGGATGCGGTACATAATACGGCAACGAATAGTCGCCGCGCACCAGAAATTCGAGTACGTTGTCAAAACAGGCCGTGTCGGACTGACTCTCATAGGAGATCGGCCAGATCTTAGTGATGTCGTCGCCGAACTTGGCGATGAAACCGAGGCCTGACGCGCCGCCATCCAGTTGACGTTGTCACGGATGATGTTGATTTCACCATTGTAGGTGGTCATGCGGTAGGGGTAAGGCAGCCCCCAGGAGGGGGAGGTGTTGGTCGAAAAGCGCTGATGCACCAGGGCGATGGCGCTCTCAACGCTCTCGTCATGCAGATCAAGGTAGAAGGCGCCTAGCTGGAAAGCCAGGAATATACCCTTATAGACGATAGTGCGGGCCGATATCAAAACGACATAAGAGCCGTTATCGCCAGCTGATTCAGGGATTTCTGCATAGACCGTGGGACTAGATGCATGCTCGTCCTCTGGTGGTCGCGTTGCTCAGGCGGGTCGTACACAGTATGGCTCGAATGAGCAAATATGTCTATGCGTGGGGAGTGGCGCTGCATCCAAATGGCCACTCGAATTCGAGATTCGGCAGCTGTCCTTTAGTTGATGCTGGCCTGCAAGCAACGGGCTCTGCGCTTCCTGTGCTCACGTATTCAATGTACGCTGCGCCATAGCCCTGCGTAGCATAGCTCTACGGGCGTTCTTCGCGCAATAAGGTCCACCAGACCTTATTCAAGAAGCTCATCACTTCTCAAAACCGTTACTTTCAGCTCGGCCTGAACTGAAGTTCAGTCTATTTCGTTAGCTCCGCCTACCCGTTTCCACTATTATCGTCTAGCGGGCCAGCCGAGCCAGCGTGCGTTCTGGCTCGCGGAGGGCGGGGCGATGTGTCATATAGGACAGTTGTGCTACCCTATCACGTGCGCATTTGCATAATTCCAAACCGGTAGCAAGTGCCTTTGCCACCGTTACGACGCGCAAAATAGAAAAGTGTCAATTTTTGTATAGGAAAGCGTAGAGTTTGGGTGCCGATTGTGCAGAAAATGAGTGTTTCCGGCCCAAAAATGTCTGCCAAAAGCGGTGTCTGATCAGATTTTCTTATTATTAAGATGGAATTTGACGAACCAGAGGTTCTTGCCGGGACTACGCGGAGGGTGGTCAGCAAAACGGCGCAGCCCGGATTGGGTTGCGCCGTGTGGATGGCTGAGTGAGACCTATCAGCTAGTTAACCGATTTGTCCTCAATAGTGGGCTGCTCCCCAGACTTGATCTCGATGGAGCGCGGCTTCTTACTTTCGGGCAATTCGCGCTTGAGCTCAAGGTGGAGCAGGCCGTGCTCGAGAGTGGCGCCATGGACCTCGACATAATCGGCAAGCTGGAAACGAAGCTCGAAAGCGCGCTCGGCAATGCCGCGATGGAGGAATTCACGGGCCTTGTCGGCGGCTTCGGCCGATTTGGCACCCTTGACGACAAGGTTGTTTTCCTTAGTCTCAATGGCGATGTCGCCATTGGCAAAACCGGCTACGGCAATCGAGATACGGTAGGTGTCATCGCCGGTCCGCTCGATATTGTAGGGCGGGTAGGTCTTGGCTTCCTGCCCGACCAGATTGTCGAGGCGGTTGAAGACCCGGTCGAAGCCAACAGTGGAGCGATAGAAGGGGGAAAAATCAATGGTCTGCATAGTCACATTCTCCGTAAAGCAACGTGGTTTCCCGGTGGTCTCGGATTTGCCTCATCGTGGCTCCCAGTATCAGGCAAGCCGATGATTTCGAGGTCGGGGTTCCCGGTAGAACCGGCGAACGATTGAGATATGGGAGGCAAAATTGCCGGTTCAAGACCTTGCAATTGTTCGAATGATAATTGGCCCATAAATGGAAAATGAATGGCCCGGTGCGGCCCCGTTCAAACCGGTGGCGTTACAAGCTGGAGGTGCTGAGGGCGACTTTAGTGCTTAAGACGCGGCCCATCATCCCCTCGCACGGGTCGCACAACAGGAACCAGCATCCCGATAGGATGCTGGTTTTCTTTTTGGCCGGCGTTTGCTCTAAGTTAGGGATAGCCTAGTTTGGAAATACCCATGAACATTGTCGATCTCAACGGTCCCAGCCTGGTCAATATCGCTATCAATCCGCTGCCGAAGGGCGCGTGAGCGGGGTATTTCAAGGCCATGGACAATGTGCAGCTGCACTATGCCTTCTGGCCGAAATCGGTAGGTAAGCCGCGCGGGACGATCTGCCTGGTGCAGGGTCGCTCCAAATTTATCGAGAAATATTTTGAGACCATCGCCGATTTCTGCAAGCGCGGGTTTGTCGTGGCGACCTTTGACTGGCGTGGGCAGAGCGGGTCAGGCCGGCTGATCGGTGACGCCAGCCTGGGCTATGTCAACAAGTTTGAGGATTACTGGACCGATCTCAAGAGTTTTCACAGCTAGATCCTGCTGCGGGAGTGCCCGCCGCCATACTATGCTAATGGGGTATTCGATAGGCGGGCTGGTATCGCTGTTCGCGAGGGCCAAGGACTGGCTGATGTTCGACAGGATATTCCTGTCGGCGCCGATGGTGGCGCTGGACCGGCAGCCGCTGAGCATGGCCGGAATGGCACGCGTCGCGGAAGTGCTGAGTTTTGTTGGGCTGGGTCGGATGCTGGTTAGCCGCAACGCCGACAGGCCGGCGTCAGAGGCGACATTTCCCGATAATCCATTGACCGGCGACATGATCCGCTATCTGCGCAAAGTCGACGTGATGAAGGCACGGCCAGCGCTGGAAATCGGCGCATCCACGGTGCGTTAGGCGGCGGCCGCCATGGTCGGCAATGGCCGAGACGAGCCGCGACAGTTTTCCCGCGTGCGTATGCATTCCGCTGCTGATGTTGGCCGCGGCGCGTGACGAAGTGGTATCGATCGGTGCCATTGAGCAGTTGGGCCTGCGCATGCGTACCGGGCGGCATATCATGATCGCAAGCGTGCCATGAACTGTTCATGGAGACCAATGCCATTCGTGGACAGATGTTCGCGGCGTTTGACGCGTTTGTCACCGAGCAGAGCCAGTAGGGTTGAGCGGATCAGCAACTGACTATGGCTATCAGGCGGTGGAGGCTTGCCGGCGCGCGCCATGAAATGTTCATGCAGACCGACGCGATCTGCGCCAAGTGTTGGCAGCGTTTGATGGGCTTATTCCTGAGTGGATCACCTGGCATTGACAATCGTGCTATCAATACACACGATTTTTCAATGATCGGCGGCTAGAAATTGTCGATTTTCAAAAGGACACTCGAGGACTGGCCGGTGCTTTTTGTAGGTTGTTCAAACGCTTCCTGGCCGACGGTTCGGGCAATGTTGCGATTATCAGCGCCTTTGCCTTCATCCCTATGCTGGTGGTGGCGAGTGGAGCAACTCATATCGCGCTATGAATTCTATCGGGTGCAGCTGCAGGATGGCGTTGATCGCGCTGTCCTGGCCTCTGCGTCGCTAACACAGACCCGCACAATCGAGACCATGATCACCGATTACCTGCAGTCGGTGCCGTTTATCGACGATGTGACTGTGACCTTTGTGCCCAGCACGGGTGCGACTTACCGCCAGGTTTCCGTGGTCGCGCAATACTCCATGGCTACCGGCTTCTTGCTGCTGATCGGCATCAATGCCATCACTGTCAATGCTACGGCGACGGCAATCGAACAGCGCAAGAATGTCGAGATATCGCTGATGCTGGACATGTCGGGTTCGATGCGCTTCAGCTCGCCGCGGCGCATTGATCTGCTCAAGCCGGCTGCGCAGGAGTTTATCGATACTATCCTGACACCGAAGACAGCCGCCTACACCTCGGTGTCGATCGTGCCATATGCCGGCCAGGTCAATGTCGGGGCCAATGTGTTCAACCAGCTTGGCAGGACGCGGACCCACAATAATTCGTTCTGCTTTGAATTCAGCGATGCCGACTACGCATCGGGGATGCGCAGCTTCGCGGGATGGGCGCAAGCGCCCCATTTTACCGAATGGAATTACAATACCAGCGTCAGTGACATGAACTGGTGGTAATGTCCGACCGAAGACACTTCGATCAGCTACCTGTCCAATGACGCCACTGCACTCAAGCAGCGCATCGCTAATTACAGGATGCATGACGGGACGGGCACGGCAATTGCGATGAATTGGGGCCTTATTCTGCCGGACCCGGCAACGCAGCCCTTCGTTGAGCAGGCGGTGACCGACGGTATCATGCCAGCGGGATTTGTGAGCCGGCCAGCAGCCTTTAATGACGGCGAAACCGTCAAATTTATCGTCTTAATGACCGACGGCATTATCAGCGATCAGTGCCGGCCCAAGGACCTTAACCGGTCGGTTAGTCTGGCGCCGGACAACAAGAAAACCCAGTTACGCACGCAGGCCCGCAACCTGATGTACAAGATCTGTAATCGAGCGAAAGCCAATGGCGTGACAGTGTTCACCATCGGCTTTTACGTGGATGCTATTGCGGCCACTGAAATGGCCAATTGTGCCTCCAGTCCACGTCACTTCTATTCCGTTACAGGTTTGGATATCGCAACGGCCTGCCGCTCGATCGCCACGGCGACCCGGAAGATCCGACTGACGCAATGATCGGCCAATGGCGCCAGCGTCTTATCCGGCATTAGGGCGGCGCAGCGGCGGTGGAATTTGCGCTTATCGTGCCGATGCTGTTTGCGCTGATCTTCTCCACGATCGAGAAGGCTGGACGATGATGCAGACCATGATGCTGGACCAGGCGCTGGACATGATGGTGCACTCGCTGCACGTCGGCAATATGGTCAATTCCACTCAGGCGCTGATCCTTGATACGGTGTGCAAGGAAGCCCTGATCCTGGCCGATTGCGCCAACACGCTGGCGGTGGAACTAATTCCGATCAACACGGAAGGCGACTACCTCACCGACGCCGAACGCTGCATCAACCGGGGCATTGAACAGCGACGGCGTGGTGGTGAAGACGCGTGCTGACGCCAATTCGGTCATACCGCTGGTGCGTAGCGGCATGGTCTGGTCGTTGCGCTGATAAGTACCGCGGCCGGGGGTGCCCAGAAAAGTTTCGCCAATGAATGGCTGGCTCATGATGCCGGCAATGGCGACGCCGTGATGGGAACAGTCGATCAATATGCCCCAGATCGGGACGCCCGTGATGAAGGCGCGCGCCATCGACCGGGTCGATGATCCAGGTGTAATTGCTCTGGCCGCTATTGCCCCACTCCTCGCCGATAATGGCGTGGTCGGGAAAGGTATCAGCGATGACGCCGCGAATAGCGGTTTCGGCGCTGCGGTCGGCCTCGGTGATCGGGTCAAAACCGGTGGCGAGTTTGTTGTCGATGCCCAGATTGGTCCAGAACAATGGCAGGGTTCGGCTCGCGGCAGCATCGGCGGCGGCTAGCAGAATGGCTTGGACTTTGGCAAGGTCGAAGGTCATGGGCAGTCGCACCAGTAGTCGGCCAACACCGTGCCACGACCTCGTGGTTTGACAGACTTACCATGAAGTCTACTGAAAGAAGGAGCGGTTGACTACTCTGCTGGCTATTCGGCGGCTGCCTTTTCGGGAAGAGACTGATTGCCTGCCAAGGCAACCAGATCGAGCCCGATCAACGAGAAGATCAACCGTTCCATCACGTTGCGGATGGCGTCAAACCCCTCGTTCTTGGTCAGTGTGACCTCGTTCATGTAGAGATGGCGGCTGATTTCGATCTGCAATGCGTGCACCCCGTGCTGGGAACGGCCATAGGTGCGTGTGGTAAAGCCACCAGCATAGGGGCGATTGCGGGCGACGCGCAGGCCGGCGCTGGTGAAAATGGTTTCGACCAGATCAACCAGGCCGGACGCACAGGTGGTGCCGTGGCGATCACCGAGCACGATATCGGGCGCAGCCTTGTCATTGGCACACGAAATGTGCGGCATGGAATGACAGTCGATCAGCAGCGCCACGCCAAAGGCAATGATGGCTTCGCTGAGCAGACGCTGCAAAGCAGCGTGATAGGGGTGGCAGATGCTCTCGATGCGCATGCGCGCGTCGTCCAGCGTCAGCCGGTCGCGATAGATGGGTTGGTTTTCGGCCACGACGCGGGTCAGCGTGCCGAGCCCGGCAGCCACGCGGGGAGAGGTGGTGTTGAAGCGATTCGATAGCGGTTCGACGAACATGGTGGGATCGAGTTCCCAGGGCTCGCGATCGACGTCGAGATAGGCGCGGGGAAAATGAGCCCGTAGCATGGGCGCGCCAAGATGGGGTGCGCGGGCGAAGAGTTCATCGACCCAGGCATCTTCGGACTGGCGGATGGAGAGATGGTCCAACCGGGTCATGGCCAGGAAACGCTCAGGATAGATGCGACCGGAATGAGGTGCATTGAACACCAGCGGCGCCAGTAGCCGGCATGGCCGGATGGTCTCAGAATGCCTGCTGATTCCAATAGTCAGGCCGCACAACGCCTTCCCGAATTGACGCCCAGTTGTGCGGCGCCACTGATTTGGCCGCTCAGTGTCGCTGTTTGTGACACAATTATCCACATTTCCGCTATTTTACCAACGGGAATCGGGTTGATCTTGCAGAAGCGCAAACTTCGCTTAACATCGCGCGCTAGAATACGATTCAAGCCCGAACGGCCGGAGAAATCTTATGAAGCGAATTCTGCTCGCAGAAGACGACAATGACATGCGTCAATTTCTGACGCGGGCACTCAAGAATGCTGGCTATGAGGTTGTCTCCTTCGACAATGGGTTGAGCGCCTATGAGCGGCTGCGCGAGGAACCATTCGCGCTGCTGCTCAGCGATATCGTGATGCCGGAAATGGACGGGATCGAACTGGCGCGGCGCGCCACTGAGCTCGATCCAGACCTCAAGGTAATGTTTATTACCGGCTTTGCTGCGGTGGCGTTGAACCCTGACAGCGATGCGCCAAAAGACGCTTCGGTGCTCAGTAAGCCGTTCCATCTCAAAGACCTGGTCAATGAGGTTGAGCTGCTGCTAGCCGCCTGATCGAACTCTACTTCGACGGCCGTTTGGCGTGGCTTTCTGCGCTTCCGGTGCTCACATACTTATGTACGCTTCACTTCGGTTCTGCAAAGCTACGCCTTCCGACTCGCCACAGCGAGTTTGCCAGAGTTCCAACTCTCCGATTTTGACCCCTTGACCCCCCAATAGGTTTTATGGTCTATCCGCGCCACTGGCAGGGCCTAAGGGTGCTGCCTTCCCGGAGAGAAGGGCGTATAGCTCAGCGGGAGAGCACCTCGTTGACATCGAGGGGGTCACAAGTTCGATCCTTGTTACGCCCACCATCTCTCTGAATACTTCGCCATTCGCGATGGGAGTATAGCTCAGCGGGAGAGCATTCGCTTCACACGCGAAGGGTCACAAGTTCAAGCCTTGTTACTCCCACCATTCCCCCATTTTTGATCCGGGATGGCCATTGTAAATGGCTAAGTCCTGCGGCTTTCGGTGCTCACCTGTTCAAGCAGGCTCCGCGCCGGTTCTCGGCCATGGCAGTTTCGCCTCGCCTCAACTCGAAACTGAGGCAAATGGTGCCTGACGCAGCATCGGGTGTGTCTGGGTCTTACCGCATTGTCTGTCTAGCCCTCTCGGGCCAGGCCTGGTCGTAGTTTTGGCTTCCGACCTGGTTGTCGGTCCTGCTGGCCAGGATCTCGTCCGGTGTGGCAGACTGGCCGGATCGAGGTGACGGGCGTGGTTCCATAGTTCGGCGCGGATGATGGCGCGATCTTTGGCTGGATGGACGATTTTCAGGCTGAAGGGCTGGTCAAGCATTGGGGTGCCAGTGTCGAGACCATCGAAGAAGGCATGCTGTGCCTGGGGCAGCCGGGGTTGGCTCGCCCTGCAGATCATTTTCAACCTGTTTCGCCAGGATGCCGCTGAAAAGCTGCTGCCCATGGCGGCGGAGAAAGATGTTGGCATCATCGTGCGTCTGTCGCTCGCCAACGGTTTACTCAGCGGCAAAGTATGACAAGGACACCCATTTCGCCGAGACCGATCACCGCAATTACAATGCCGATGGCAAGGCGTTTTTAGTTGGCAAGATCTTTTCAGGTGTCCCGTTTGCGCGGGGTGTTGAATTGGTGGCCGAACCCGAGGGGCTGGCACTGAGCGGCATGAAAATGAGCCAGTTCGCGTTGCCCTGGATTCTGGACCACCCGTAGGTTGGCACCATCATTGTCGGGCTGAGTAAGCCGAAATAGCTGGCCGACAATGTGGCGGCCAGCGAGCAGAAGAGCCTGTTCCCGGCGCTGATGGGGCAGCTGAAGACCTGGTACGACGAGAGCGTGAAGCCGGAGATCTGGGGCGGGGTTTAGGCATGCCGATCTCCGTGTAGATTTGGACTGCGATGGCCACGGAGAAGGATCTGATTAGTAGCCCTGATGGGCTTGACATAGGCCTTGAGCACATCCTGCATGCGGGTGATATGGCCTTTGTCCTGGTTTTTGAACCAGACGAAGACTTCGGGATCGATCTTGAGGTGGACGAAGGTTGATTCCTGCGGCTTCACCCAAACACTGTTAGCTCAGAAATCGTCGCCGAGTTCGGGGTCTTCGGGGCGTTATGGCTGTCGTAAAAATCGCCTTCATCCTTCATCCGGCGAATGTCTTCCAAAATGTACCGCTTGATATTTTCTTCGGTCACGACGGCCGCCTTTTCAGGCAGAAACAAGTCTCACGACATTGTCGCATTCTGTATGAATAACGACAAAATACTCATTACTCAATGCGGCCTATCCTTAAATATCGCTGCTCACCATAGTCCCGACGTGTGTCGGGAATTTTTAGCATATGTCCTTCAAAGACAAACGCCGCGATATGAAAATCGACGCGGTTCTTATCAATATTCGTCTGACGCTTGTTTTCGCCCCACTCAATTAGGGCTTCTGACATGCAGTTTTGTGTGACTATATTAGTTAGAAAAAGTTGGGACCAAAAATCGCTTCGGTCATTTGTAGCACGTCATACGCTCCATGGTTTTGGACACTTCTAATGTACATTTTGCAACAAGTTTTTATTGGGCTGTGACGCCCCTAGCGGATCGGGCGGCGGGTGCCTACGTTGTCCGCAACAACAAAAACCTGCCGAGTAGTGTCATGTCCTATCACGAAGCCTTCGAATTGATCCGCGACGAGCATATCGCGGAGGCTAATTCGCAGGCGCAGCTGTTCCGCCACAAAAAGACCGGGGCAGAGGTGCTGAGCCTGGTCAATGACGACGAGAACAAGGTGTTCGGCATCACCTTCAAGACGCCGCCAACGGACTCGACCGGCATTGCCCATATTCTAGAGCATTCAGTGCTGTGCGGCAGCAGAAAATATCCGGTCAAAAAGCCGTTTGTGGAACTGATCAAGGGGTCGCTCAATACGTTCCTCAACGCCATGACGTTTCCCGATAAGACAGTCTATCCGGTCGCTAGCCAAAATTTGAAAGACTTCTATAATCTAGCGGATGTGTATCTGGACGCGGTGTTCTTTCCGCTGCTGACAGAGAAGACGTTCCTACAGGAGGGCTGGCACTACGAGCTTGAAGATACGAGCGCGCCGCTGGTCTATAAGGGTGTGGTGTTCAACGAGATGAAGGGCGTGTTCTCCTCGCCCGATGCGGTGATGCGCGATATCGCACAGCGTTCACTGTATCCCGACATGACCTATGGCAAGAGTTCGGGCGGTGACCCCAAGGCCATTCCGGATCTGACCTACCAGCAGTTCCGCGATTTTCACGTCAAATACTATCATCCCTCTAATACGCGGGCGTTCTTTTCGGGCGATGATGATGCCGGCAAGCGGTTGAAGATGCTAGATGGCTATTTTAGCCAGTTCGAGTGGGCACCGGTTGATGCCGAGGTCAAGCTACAGCCGCGCTTCAATGCGCCGCGGCATATCGCAGCCACCTATGCCGGGACTAGGGAGGCAGGCAAGGCACGCGATGGCATGGTGTCGGTCAACTGGATGATCGATCCACCCGCCGACCGTACCGAAGCGCTGAGCTTTGGCATGCTGAATTATTTGCTGGCGGGCAATCCGGCGGCTCCGCTCCGCAAGGCGCTGACCGAAAGCGGGCTAGGCGAAGGCATGACTGGCGGTGGCATTGGCAGCGGTTTGCGCCAGCCGATGGCTAGCTTCGGCATGAAGGGGATTGATGCGGCAGACGCCAGCAAGGTCGAGATGCTGATCCTCAAGACGCTCGAAGAGATTGCCGAAACCGGGTTTTCGTCCGAGCAATTGGCCGCGGCGGCCAATACGTTCGAGTTCTCACTGCGCGAAAACAATACCGGCTCCTATCCGCGCGGGATGGTCTACATGTTCAATGCGCTGAGCACCTGGCTGCATGGGGGGGACCCGATCGCGCCACTAGCTTTTGAAGATGCTTTGACGATGCTCAAGCAAAAGGCCGGACAGGGATTTTTCGCCAATCAAATCCGACGCCTGTTTCTGGACAATACGCACCGTACGACAGTGACGCTGAGCGCGGATCCCGAGAAGGGTACCCGCGAAGCTGCTATGGAGGCCTGTATTCTGGCTGGTGTCCGCAAGCAGTTGGATCCGGCAGCGCTGGACGCCATGGTGACAGAGACCGACAGGCTCAAGGCACTGCAGGAAGAGGTGGATGATCCGGCGCTGCTGGCGAAGATTCCGGCGCTGACACTGGCCGATCTGCCTCGCGAGAGCCGGACGGTACCAATCGATATTGGCACGCTGGCGGGCACTAAGCTATTTTACCATGACCTGGCAACGCTGGGGATTGTCTATCTCGATCTTGGCTTTGATCTGCATGTGCTCGACAAGAGCCTGCTTCCCTACCTGCCATTGTTCGGTCGGGCCCTGCTGGAGACCGGCACCAGCAAGGAAGATTTTGTGTCGCTGACGCAGCGTATCGGCAGTGCCACGGGCGGGATTGCCCAGCATCGTGGCCTGTCTTCGCGTCAGGGCGATAATGGCAGCGCGGCGTGGTTTTTCCTTTCGGGCAAGGCAGTGCTGGACAAGATCGCCGAAATGCTGGCCATTATGAGCGACGTTCTGGGCGATGCCCGGCTGGATAATCGCACGCGTTTCAAGCAGATAGCGCTGGAGGAAAAGGCGAGCTTTGAGGCGCGCATGATCCCGGCCGGCAATGCCATTGTCGATACACGGCTGAAGGCCAATTTGACCGAGGCGAGCTGGATTGCTGAACAGATAGATGGGGTCAGCTATCTGGCTTTCCTGCGCGAGCTGGTACAACGGATCGATAGTGACTGGGGCAGTGTGGCAGACGCGCTAGTGCGCATCCGCGATACGCTGTTCAACCGGGGCCGTATGGTCGTCAATGTCATGGCTGACGGCGCGCTGTGGAGCTGCGCCAAGGGCGAGATCGAGGGTTTCCTCAAAACTTTGCCCAATGCGACCAAGGCGCTGGCCGACTGGAGCGTGGATTTTGCGCCGAAGTCGGAAGGACTAATCATTCCGGCCCAGGTCAATTATGTCGGCAAGGGCGCCAATCTGAAGGCCCTGGGTTTTGAACTGACCGGGGCGTCCAGTGTGGTGCTGAAGTTTCTTAATACCACCTATATGTGGGACAAGGTGCGGGTGCAGGGCGGCGCCTATGGCGGCTCGAGCCGGTTTGATCTGACCTCAGGCAATTTCAGCTTTCTGAGCTATCGCGACCCGAATCTGCTCAAGACGCTCGATGCTTATGATGGGGCGAGTGTGGCGTTGAATGCAGCGATTGGTGCCAATGATCTGACCCGCTCGATCATCGGCGTGATCGGCGATATGGATGGGTATGAATTCCCCGACGCCAAGGGTTATTCCTCAATGTGGCGCGAGTTGACCGGCACCAGTGATGCGATCCGGCAGCAGCGGCGCGACGAAGTCCTGGCGACCTCAGCTGCCGACTTCAAGGCTATGGCTGAGGCGATCGACGCGATCGCCAAGCATGGCCATATCGTGGTGCTGGGCGGCGAAGCGGCGATCACCGCGGCCAACGCGCAGCGGCCGGGACTGCTGGAAGTGAGTAAGGTGATGTAGCCAGGGCTGCCCCAAAAAGAGGTGATATGATGTCTTCGCGGTCCAATCATTTGCGGCTTCTTGCCCTAGAAAAGCAGATGGCGATCGCTGCCGCAGCGATGGATTTTGAGGCGGCGGCGCTGCGCAACGAGATTGCCTTTCTTAACAGCGAGACGGTGCGCAGTGATGCGGATGGCGGATTGCCCGTGACGGTCAATCAGCCGCCGCCGAGGGGCAATAGGACTGAGCACCCAGGTGCCGGTGCGGCAGCCACCCAAGGGCTGGGTGAAGCCAAAAAGCCCGATCTGATGACCAAGAATACCAAGCCGCGCGGCGGACGCTAGCTCGCCTTGACCAGCCGATCATTGGCGAGTTTCTTAAATCTCACGCAGCTCGCTGATGGTGGTTTTCAGATCATCGCCCTGGCGATCAAGCGAGACGAGACGCTCTTCGACTTTGCCGATGAGCAAATGCACCTGTTGGCTGCGATTGGTGTCATAGAAGCCGAGATAGTCCGAGATATCGCGGAGCGAAAACCCAGGCGCTTGCCGCGCAGGATCAGGCGGGCCCGATCGCGGCGCTGGAAAATCCTGGTGGTGCCGACGCGCTCGGGTGACAGCAGGCCCTTGGATTTGTAGAAGCGAACGGCGCGGATGGAAATGCCAAACTCCTTGGCGAGGTCGGCAATGATAAACAGATCGCGATTCTCGGTTTCCGGTCGATTCACGGGGCGGTCTTTGACTGCGCATATTCCTCGCGTAGCTCCTTCTTGCTCAGCTTGCCAATCAAGGTCTTGGGCAGCGCGTCCTTGAAGATGATTTCCCGCGGCATTTCAATCTTGCTGATGCGCTCACTGAGGAAGGTCTTGAGCTCGTCGGCGGTGACGACCTGCCCGTCGCGCAGTTTGACAAAGGCGATCGGGGCTTCGCCGCGATAATCGTCAGGGACGCCAATGACATTGGTTTCCTCGACGGCCGTATGGGTCATCAGCGCTTCTTCGATGGTGCGGGGATAGACGTTGAAACCAGAGCAGATAATGAGATCCTTGATGCGATCGACTAGGAAAACATAGCCGTCGTCGTCCATGTGGCCGATATCGCCCGTGCGCAGCCAGCCATCCATGAAGGCCTGCTCGGTGGCCTCGGGATCATTGTAATAGCCCAGCATGACCTGGGCGCCCTTGACCTGCAATTCGCCGTTTTCGCCGATAGCTACTGGCTTGCCGGTCTCCAGATTGACGAAGCAAATGTCGGTGCTGGGCAGCGGCAGGCCGATAGACATGGGCTTGCTGGCGACACGCAGAGCGGCGCAGCACACCACGGGACCGGCTTCCGTCAGGCCATAGCCTTCGGCCAGTACCGCCTTGGATTTGATGGCGAAGGCGGTGCGCACTTCATTGGGCAAGGCCGCGCCGCCGGAAATAACGACTTCCAGACTGGCCAGTTGTGCCGTTGTGGCGCCGTCGGCTCGGGCAATGGCGTTGAGAAGGGTGGGGACCGCCGGCAGGATATTGGCACGGGTCCTGGTGAGCAGGTTGAGCAGTGCCTTGAGCTCGAAGCGTGGCAGCATAACGACCTGGGTGCCGTTGCACAGCGGCACGTTCATGCAGACTGTCATGGCGAAGATATGGAAGAACGGCAGGACCGCCACGACCTTGGAGGGCGGATAGAAGATGCCGCAGCCCCATTTGTCAATCTGGCTCATATTGGCCGCGATATTGGCATGGGTAAGCTGGGCGCCCTTGGGCAGACCGGTGGTGCCGCCGGTGTATTGTTGGACGGCAATATCAGTCTTGGCGTCGATGACGACGGCGGTCGGCGGTTCACCGCGCGTAACCATGTCATGGAAATGGCTGATCCGGTCGGCAACCGGTGATGCGCCGAGGTTGGCCAGATCCTTGCGTTTGACGATCAAAAACAGAATCTTCTTGGCCAGCGGCAGAGCGTCGGGGAAGTGGCACACAACCAGCGATTTGATGTGGCTGGCCTGCACCAATTTTTCGGCTTTCTCGAAGATCTGCTGCAGGTCCAGCGTCACCATAACGTCGGCGCCAGCGTTGGCAGCAATGTGGCCGAGTTCGCGAACCGTGTAGAGCGGATTGCAGTTGACCACGATGCCGCCGGCGCGCAATACGGCGTAATAGGCGATGGGATAGAACGGCGTATTGGGCAGCATCAGAGCCACTCGGCTGCCTTTCTTGATGCCAAATTGGCGCTGCAGGGCGCCGGCAAAGGCGATGATCTTGCTGGCAAGATCGCCAAAGGTGGTGGTGCCGCCCAGAAAGTCGAGTGCGATCGCGGAGGGGGTCTTGGCGCAGGCCGCCAAAACCTGCTCGTGCACGGGGCGGGTGTCGAGCTCCACATTCCAGGCAATGCCCTCAGGATAGCTAGCAATCCAGGAGCGCAATTGTGCGGCGTTACTCTTGGTTGCCATCGTTTCCTCCGATTGCCGTGCGTCGGCAGGGCTTTGCGCCTTGATTTGACGAATATTTCACGGCTTTACGTTAGCGTCAAACAACTGACCGGGCTTTTGGCCTGAACCGGTGTTGTTTGAGGAGAATTCAGCATCGATGTTAAGGGCGCTTGGTTGACGTATAGGTAAGCCTTGCTTGACTGACCTCAATAAGGTGGTCCTGTCGGGCTATGATTCCGGCGCGATGGACCCAACGGCCAAGCCGAGCGATTCGGCGACTGGTCTAACGTTTCGGGATTGAGCGGCTCAGCGAAACGCATGAGCAGCGCCTTGGAGGGCATGCCATGATCTTTGCGCTTATCGTGATCAGCTTTGTGGCTTTTGCTATTCTGGCCCTGCAGGAAAGCCCATTGTGGCAGTGGGAAGGGGGGGCGGCTTTGGCTATCGGTCGCTAAGCCGATTTGATTTTAGCACCGGGATTGGCTTTGATGGCGCTTTTGGACTAGTGCTAGCGCTGGTGCCGGGCATCATCTGAAGTTTGGCAATCCTTCAAGGACAAGAGCTTCCTGGGCATACTGATTGCCAAGGAATATGGCGGGCTGGGTTTTGGCGCGCAGGCGCAGTCGATGGTTGTGTCCAAGATCTCGAGCCGCTCAGTCGCGGCCAGCATCACGGTGATGGTGCCCAATTCGCTCGGACCTGGCGAATTGCTGGAAAAATACGGCATGCCCGAGCAGAAAGATAAGTATCTCACACGACTGGCCAAGGGGCTCGAAGTGCCGTGCTTTGCTCTGACCGGTGTGCATTCTGGCTCAGATGCTGGCGGCATGCGTGATATTAGCGTGGTGACCAAGGGCAAATATCAAGGCAAGGAAGTCCCGGGCGTCAAGCTGAACTAGGACAAGCGTTATATCACGCTGGTCCCGGTGGCGACGCTGGTGGGTCTGACCCTCATCCTCAAGGATCCTGGCAATCTGTTGGGCAAGGGCGAAAATGTCGGTATCACTTTGGCGCTGGTGCCGCATGATCATTCCGGCGTGGAAATCGACCGTCGCCATTTCCCAGCACATCAGGCCTTCATGAACGGACCAATGTGCAGCACCGATGTGTTCATTTCCATGGAATTCCTGATCAGGAGCATCGATTATGCCGGGCAGGGCTGGCGCATTGCGCCGGCAGTTCGGCATTCCGGTGGGTATCATGGAAGGCGTAGCCGATCCGCTCGGTAAGATGGTTAAGCGCGCCTATACATATGAGGCTTCGCGACGGCTGAGCGCATCGATGGTCGATGAAGGTTAGTGTCCGGCGATGATTTCAGCGCTGTTGAAATATCACACCACGGAAGCCATGCGCGCCAGCTGTTGATGACAGCTTCGGCATCCATCGCGGGCCTGCCATTCAGGACGGCCCGATCAATTACCTGTTTGGCGGCTATATGGAGACGCCCGTGGCTATCACCGGGGAGGGCGCCAGTATCCTGACGTGTATGCTGATGACCTTCACCCAAAGCGTGCTGCGGGTGCATCCATTCCTTTACAAGGAAATCGAAGCGGCGCAGAACAAGGACAAGAGGGCCGGTATCGACTAGTTTGATGCGGCCTTTGGCGGGCATATCAAGTTCATGCTGCGCAATATTGCCGCCAGCTTTGTGCATGGCATCAGCAATGGCGCATTTGCCAGCACGCCAGTCGAAAACAAGATGGCCGGCTGGTATCGGAGGCTCCATCGCTATGTCCAGGCCTTCGCACTGACGGCGGACTGGACGACGGTAATCCTGGGTAGACAGCTCAGGCGCAAGTAGAAGCTGAGTGGCCGCATGCCGATATCCTGAGCGATCTCTACCTGATGTCGGCTATGCTGTGCCGGAAATTCCTGAAACCAAGCATTGGAATTTTCACCGCGATGTGAAGAACCTGAGCTGGTTGACGATCGACACACCGCATCGCCGCGTTGGAAGAGCTTGAAGCGCTGGTGACGTGGTTCGAGGATCTAGCCAAGAGCGGCGAGCTGGCCGGGATCGCCAGCGGCGAAATTGACAGCGGCATTGCTGCCGGGTCTGACACGGTGAGCGACAGTCCGATCGTGTTTGGCAGCAAGCTCCAGCATCGGATGATCGATCTGGGCAAAGCCCGCAGCACGGGCGACAAGTTCAGGGCGTTCAAGGGCTTTTCGTTTGGCGAGCTAACGCCAGTGGCGCCCTCGGTGAATGAGCCGCGCACCGGACTGTCGATGGGCCAGCATTGCGAGTTGATGGCCAAGGTAATGAGGCATCACGCGCCAGGCGCAGGATAAACTGGCCGTGGCCAGTCACATCAATGCAGCCAGGGCTTATGATGCAGGCTTTCACGATGATCTGCTGGTGCAATGCGCTGGGCTGGTGCGTGATAATAATGTGCGCGCCGATGCCAATATTGAAAAAATGGCGATGTTGAAGCCGGTCTTCGACAAGACCGGTGGCAATGGCACGCTGACGGCCGGCAATTCCACCCCGCTCACCGATGGTGCTTCGGCGGTTCTGCTGGCGAGCGAAGATTGGGCCAAAGAGCGCGGCCTGCCGATCCTGACCTATCCTAGCATGGGCCGGGTGGCCGGCAATGATTTCGCACATGGCGAGGGCTTGTTGATGGCTCTGACCATCGCGGTGTCCGAACTGCTGGCGCGCGCCAAGCTGAGCTTTGACGATATTGATTATTTCGAGCTGCATGAGGCATTCGCCGCCCAAGTGCTGAGCATGCTGAAGGCCTGGAATGATCTGTCTATTGCAAGGATATGCTTGGCGCGACAAGATGCTGGGTCCGATGGACCCGGTCAAGATCAACGTCAAGAGGTCAAGCCTGGCCTATGGCCATCCATTTGCGGTGACCCGTGCGCGCATTCTGGGGCTGATCGCTAAATTGCTGATTGGCGGGTCAGACAAGTGGGCGCTAATCTCGGTCTGTACCGCTCGTGGGTATAGTGTGATGGCTTTGGTGGAGGGCGCAGCATGAGCGGCAACGTCGTCAAATTCCGCAAGATCGAAAAGAAGTCAGAACCCAAACCACCCCGCAAGGCGCTGGCGCTGCCCAGCTGGGCCCTGTTTGCGGTGCTGGTAGCCCTAGCGCTGGTTATTTATGCGGCGCAGCGTGCTGGTTTTCTAGCCGGTTAGCTTAACTTTCCAAAAATCTTAATTTCGAAGCAAATATTTTGCGTCAGACGCGGTGATCATGCTTGTTGATAAATGTGACCAGATTGCCGCTTACGTCAATCTTTTGCTTGTCAGTGGACGGAATTGCGTAATACCGTCCAGCAATCTTGGCCGGGTGGGAGGATTTTCCCGGTGACAGACTATTAAAATCCGCGGCGCTATGCTCGCGGGAGCAAGACTATTCAGGGCTTAAACAAGGAGATGGGACGAGCATGAAAATCACTCAAACCCTCAAAGCAGCGGTTACGACCATGGCATTGCTTGGCACGACCGCCATGACTGCGCCGACATTCGCCGCCAACGTGCCAGATGGCACCACTCTGGCCGCCGAGCAGGTGTTCAAATATCGCGTGCTGGACAATATCAACACGCTTGACCCACAGCTGGTCGAAGACGTGGATACATCCGCCGTTGTCCGTAGCCTTTTTGAAGGCCTCTACAATAGCGGTCCAGATGGCGAGCCTGCACCCGGCGTTGCCGAGAGCTATGACGTGAACGACGATAATACCGTCTATACGTTCCATCTGCGTGACGCGAAGTGGTCCAATGGCGACCCCGTTACCGCTGGGGACTTCGTTTACGCCTGGCAGCGCGCCGTGAACCCTGAAACCGCTTCGAACTATGCCTATTTTGTGGGCCTGATTGGCGTAGTCAATGCTGACGCTATCGTGGCCGGCGAAAAGCCTGTCGAAGAGCTGGGCGTAAAGGTCATCGACGACAAGACACTCGAAGTGTCGCTGTCGTTCTCGAACCCATGGTTCGTTCGTACTCTGTCGCACGCGACACTCTATCCCGCGCCCAAGGCCGTCATTGAAGCGACCGGTATCGAGTGGACCAAGCCGGAAAACATCGTTAGCAACGGCGCTTACACGCTGGCCGAAAACATCCCGGGCGAGCGCGTCGTGATCAAGCGCAATCCTATGTATTGGGATGATGCCAAGACGGTGCTTGAAGAAGTTCAGTTCCTGACAATTAATGACGAAAATCAGGGCTTGACCCGCTGGCGCGCTGGCGAAGTCGACCAGACTGATGTTCCTGCTGGCCAGTATCCTGCGCTCAAAGCCGAGCTGCCTGACAACACCTATTCGGTGCCACAGTTCTGCACCTATTACTTCAGCGTCAATATGACCGACAAACAGCCGCTTGAAGCCCTTAAGGACGTCAAGGTTCGCGAAGCCCTCAGCCTGGCGATCGATCGCGATCTGATCGTCAATAGCATTCTGCAGGGCGGCCAGCAGCCAGCTTATTCATTTGCGCATCCGCTGACCGCTGGCTACACGATGCCAGACATTGCCGCAACCTCAATGACACAGGAAGAGCGCGATTCCAAGGCTGTCGAGTTGATGGCTGAAGCCGGCTACGGCAAGGACAATCCGCTGTCGATCAACTACATCTATAACACTTCCGAAGCGCACAAGAAGATCGCGACGGTCGTGGGCCAGATGTGGAAGGAAAAGCTGGGCGTCTCGATGGTTCTGGCCGACATGGAATTCCAGACCCTGCTCGATACCCGCCACTCCAAGACCTATGAGCTAGCCCGTAATGCTTGGTGCGGCGACTATAACGAAGCCTCGACCTTCCTGAGCCTGTTCGACTCCAAGTCCGAGCAGAACGATCAGGGCTATGCCAATGCCGACGTTGACGCATGGCTGGCCGAAGCCGGGACTTCGGAAGATCCAAACGTGCAGTATGCTGCAGTTGAAGCACAGACGGCCAAGGACGTGGCCGTCATGCCAATCTACTTCTATACCAAGGTGTTTATGCAGAACTCCGACGTGAAGGGCTGGCCTTTCGATGACGTGGAGCAGAACTGGTACGCCAAGGACATATACAAGGTTGCCGAATAAGGCATGAATTGCGGCGCCCCGTTGTGAAGACGGGGCGCCGTTTGCCTATTGCGCTGTCGCACAGGGCCTGACGGATACAGTCCATGATTAAATTTATTCTCAGACGACTAGCCGTCGCGATTCCGACGCTGCTGGTCTTGATCGTTATTTCTTTCGTCCTGATGAAAATGGCGCCCGGTAACCCATTTGCCGGTGAAAAAACCGTGCCGCAGACGGTGCTTGACAATATTTTCGCTCGCTACGGGTTGGACAAGCCCGAGTGGCAGCAACTGCTAGAATATATCTACAATGTGGTGTTCCGCTTTGATTTCGGGCCCTCGTTCCAGTATCGGGACCGCTCGGTCAACGACATCATCGCGCAGGGCTTTCCTGTGACCTTTACCTATGGCGCCTGGGCATTTCTGATGGCGACTGTGGTGGGCGTCGTGGTCGGTATTGCTGCTGCGGTACGCCAGAACAGCTGGGCCGATTATCTGGCTGTCGGCTTTACGGTTGGCGCGCAGGTGGTGCCCAATTTCGTGATGGCCCCAATCTTGGTGCTGGTCTTCACGTTGTGGCTGGGCTGGTTGCCGGGCGGTGGCTGGAATGGCGGGCACTGGAGCAATGTGATCCTGCCAGTGATCGCGCTGGCGACTAGCTATTTTGCCAATATCGCCCGTATCACCCGCTCATCGATGCTCGAAGTACTGGGCTCGAACTATGTCCGTACGGCGCGGGCCAAGGGCCTGCCCAGCTGGCAGGTAATTGTGCGCCATGCGCTGCGGCCGGCCCTGTTGCCAGTGGTGTCTTATTTGGGGCCTATATTTGTTGGCATGGTGACCGGCTCGGTGGTGATCGATCTCTATTTTTCCACCGGCGGTATCGGGCAGGCTTTCGTCAACAGCGCGCTCAACCGCGATTATTCAACGATTTTAGGAATTACTATCCTGCTCGGAGCCCTCACCATCACTGCCAATCTTGTGGTTGATATCCTCTACGCGTGGATCGACCCCAAGATCAAATTATGAGGCGGCGGCATGCTTGCAGATGAACGTATAGATACTCTGGCTAAGCGCCAGGCTGCTGAAACCGCACTCCCAACCAAGGGGCGATCGCTGTGGCTCGACGCTGGTCGTCGCTTCATGCGCAACCGGGCGGCTATGGTCAGCCTGATTATGTTGCTAGGCGTGGTGCTGTTCACGATTATCGGGCCATTCCTGGCGCGCTGGTCGATTGAAAAGATCGATTGGCCGGTGGTGGGCAGCGTGCTCGCCAAGGGCTATCCCTCATTTGAGACCGGGCATTATTTTGGCACTGACGAAGTGGGGCGTGATCTCTATTCGCGGACCATTCAGGGCACGCAAATATCGCTGCTGGTTGGCATTATCGGATCGGGCGTCGCGATGATCGTGGGCACAATGTATGGCGCGGTGGCCGGATATTTTGGCGGGCACATCGACAGTTTGATGATGCGCTTTGTCGATATTATCTATTCGATCCCCTATATGTTCATCCTGATCCTGCTGCTGATCGTTTTCGGGCGGTCTTTTGTGATGCTGTTTGTGGGCATTGGGCTGATCTCTTGGCTGGGCATGGCGCGTGTGGTGCGCGGGCAGACCCTGACGCTGAAGAACCGCGAATTTGTCGAGGCGGCGATTGCTACAGGAGCCAAGCCGCATGTGTTGATTTTCCGCCATATCATGCCCAATCTGCTGGGTATCGTGGCGGTTTATGCGACGCTGCTGATCCCTGAAATGATCCTGTTAGAATCGTTCATTTCGTTCCTAGGTCTTGGTGTGCAGGAGCCCAACACCTCGCTCGGTACACTGATCAGTGAAGGGGCTCAGACCATGCAATATGGCACGATCTGGCAGCTAGTCTTTCCGCTAGCCTTCTTCATTACCATTCTGTTCACCTTCTTTTTTGTCGGCGATGGCTTGCGGGACGCGCTGGACCCCAAGGATCGCTGATGGCACCAGTCCTTACTGTCAAAGACTTGACGGTCCGTTTTGCGCTGCATCAATCTGAAGTGGTTGCAGTCAACAATCTCAATTTCGCACTGGAGGCCGGCGATACGTTGGCCGTGGTTGGCGAGAGCGGCTCGGGCAAGAGCCAGGCCTTTCTGGCGTTGATGGGCCTGATGGCCAAAAACAGCACCGTGACTGGCCAGGCCCTATTGGGCGATGTTGACCTGTTGAATCTGAGCAAGTCGGCGCTGAACCAATATCGCGGGCGCGATGTGGCGATGATCTTTCAGGATCCGATGACCTCGCTGAACCCAACGCTGCGGCTCAAGCAGCAATTGGGTGAAGTGCTGGTGCGGCACAAGAGGCAGGACAAGCGCGAGGCCGAGCGCAATGCCATTGCCATGTTGGAGCGCGTCGGCATTCCTGAGCCCGCCAAGCGGGCCAATGCCTATCCGCATGAGCTGTCGGGCGGGATGCGGCAGCGCGTGATGATTGCCATGGCGTTGCTGTGCCAACCCAAGATCCTGATTGCTGACGAGCCGACAACGGCGTTGGACGTGACTGTTCAGGCGCAGATGCTGGATCTGTTCAAATCGCTAAGAGAGGACTTTGGCACGTCGCTCGTGCTGATCACCCATGATCTGGGTGTTGTGGCTGGCGTGGCTGATCGCATGATGGTGATGTATGGTGGCCGGGCGGTGGAGAAAGGCTCGGTCGACGATCTGTTCTACGATCCGCGCCATCCCTATACGCTGGGTCTATTGCATTCGACGCCCCACATTGCTAAGCGGGCGGCGCGGCTTGACCCGATCCAGGGTATGCCGCCAAGCCTTGAACACCTGCCCAAGGGCTGCGCCTTCAATCCGCGTTGTGCCCTTTCTTTTGATCGGTGTCTTGCCGAACGCCCGCCGCTGACTGAGGCCGGAGAGGGCCGTGAGAAGGCCTGTTTCTATGAAGGCCCGATTGCCTACGGAAAGGTCGCGTAATGAACCAGACCCCAATTAACCTGCTTGAAATCAGGGATCTGAGGAAGTCCTTTTCAATCGGCGGTAGCCTGTTCGCCAAGCCGTTGACGCTGACAGTGCTTGAGAATATCAACTTCACCATTCGCAATGGTGAGACCCTTGGTATTGTGGGCGAAAGCGGCTGCGGCAAGTCCACGCTGGGTCGCTGCATCCTGCAATTGCTGAGCCCTGATGAGGGGCAGGTGCTGTGGTTGGGACAGGATCTGACCCGGCTGCCAGCCGAGGAAATGCGCCTGCGCCGAGCGGATCTACAGATCATCTTTCAGGACCCTTTGGCATCGCTTAATCCGCGCATGACAGTGGGTGAAATTATCGCTGATCCGCTGCGTTCGCTAAAGCCTGACCTGAGCAAGAAAGAGCGTTCGGCGCGCGCGCTCAAGATCATGGAAGCGGTGGGGCTGCTGCCCGAAATGATCAACCGCTATCCGCATGAATTTTCGGGCGGACAGGCCCAGCGCATCGGCATTGCCCGGGCGCTGATTACCGAGCCAAAGCTGATTGTGTGTGATGAGCCGGTGTCGGCGCTAGATGTGTCGATTCAGGCGCAAATTCTAAATCTGCTTGCAGAGCTCAAGGACGAGTTCGGGCTGACTCTGATTTTCATCTCGCACAATCTGAGCGTGGTGCGGCATGTGTCCGACCGCATTCTGGTGCTATATCTGGGTCGGATCGTCGAACTGGCCGATGGCGATGAGATCTATAACGACCCAAAGCATCCCTATACCAAGGCGCTGCTAACGGCGGTACCGATCCCCGATCCTAAGCTGGCGCGGCTGCGCGATATCGATGCACTGAAGGGCGAAATTCCTTCTCCAATCAATCCGCCTTCGGGCTGCACATTCCGAACACGCTGTCGGTTTGCCCAGCCTTATTGTGCAGAAAAGCGACCGCGGCTGGAGACTATCGAGGACGGCTGGCTGGTGGCTTGCCATCGCTGGCGCGAAATCGAGATGCCAGCAGAAGTGGTGAGCAAGGCTTAGGTCGGCAAGGCGTCATAGACTGCCGCAATTGTTAATGACGTGCCAGTGCAGGTGGCTGTTGCCATGCTGGCTGCCCAGCGAGAGCACATAGATGCACTCGGCATCAAATACAGCCTTGAGGGCGAGGAAGAAGCGGTGGATCGCTGCCTACAACGCCAGGTAGAGGGCTGGCGAAATATCCTCGGCCAGATCCTCAACATACTGCTTGG
>JALBVE010000089.1 GCA_025050575.1 Candidatus Devosia symbiotica | reverse complement strand
TCAAGCCCACGGATGGTTCCTGAGCCAGCACTAAACGCAAGTCCCAGAAGCCCCAGTCCAAGTAGCGGCATCCAGATAATGGGGCACCCGAACGTCGCGAAATCGGCCTTGCGCAACGAAAATAGCGCTAATCCCCCGGCAATAAGGAACAGGATATTACCCGCTTCGGGGGAAACGGGCGCCATCACCAGCGCCGCTATGATTGCCAGGAGGAAAAGAAAGTGTCGCATGAGCCGGCCAAATGTTCGGGATTACGCCGTGTCATGCCATATGAATTTTAAGCCGACAAGCAATTGTCTAGTCGCGGACTGGGGCTCAATTTTTGAATGCGACTAAAAATCTATCATTGCCATCGAGGTCGTGCTGCAATTGCGCGGTGCTCAAGATGCTGTAGCGCCCTTCACTGAAGGGAAGGTGGAAGTCGTAGTCAGCTCGCTTGCTGCCAAGCGTGGCAGGGATCTGTTGAGCGGCACCGGGAATTTTGGAGGCCGTTTAGTTTAGATTATGCCGCTCAGCCCCCCTCAGTACGCCATCACGTTCACCGCCAGCCCTGCCAAACTTGTTTCCTTATAGCGTTCGCTCATGTCCATGCCGGTCTGGCGCATGGTTTCGATGCCGGCGTCCAGGGGCATGGCGTGGGCGCCGTCGCCCCTGAGGATCAGTGAGGCGGCGGTGACGGCCTTGACCGCGCCGAAGGCGTTGCGCTCGATACAGGGGATCTACACCAGGCCGGCAACGGGATCGCAGGTCATGCCCAGGTGATGCTCAAGGGCGATTTCGGCGGTGTTTTCAACCTGTGCGGGCATGCCGCCCATAATGGCGCACAGGCCAGCGGCGGCCATGGCTAAGGCCGAGCCGACTTCGCCCTGGCAGCCCATTTTGGCGCCCGAGATCGAAGCATTGTGCTTGATGATGCCGCCAATGGCGGCCGCGGTCAGCAGATAGTCGCGGATGGTCTGGAGCGTGACGCTGGCATTGAATTTGAGGAAATAGCGCATCACAGCAGGGATTACCCCGGCGGCTCCATTGGTGGGCGCCGTAATCACGCGGTTGCCGCCGGCATTTTCCTCATTAACCGCCATGGCATATGGGCTTAGCCGGTCATTGGCCATCAGCGGGGTGATTTCATTGCGCTGCTACTGCGGCTCGAGCTGGGCATGGATCGCCTTAGCGCCGCGTTTGACATTGAGTCCGTCAGGCATGATGCTGCCCTGGGGCGTGCCGCGATCGATGCAGGCGATCATGACACCTCAGATCTTGTCAATCCCGCGATCGAGCGTCGCCTGGCTGCGGCTTACCTCTTCATTGGAGCGCTTTATGGCGGCAACGGACAGGCCAGAAGCGGCGGCCATGGCGTGGGCAACGGGGTAGGGCACGTCGGCCTGGGCCGGCGATGCGGATTGAGTGTCTCGAGTTCCTCAGCGCTGAGGACAAAGCTGCTGCCGATGGAATAATAGACGCGGCCCAGCAGCAATTGGCCATCGCCGTGGCGGCAAATTGCAGGCCATTGGGATGGCCGGGCAGGGTCGTGCGCTTGTCAAACATCAGATCGACCGCGAGCTGGAAGCGATAGCGGGCATGGCCGGGCGGGTAGGCCATGCCGCTGGCCTCGATGTCGGCTACCAGGGAATCCATGGGGTCCAGATCGACCGTTTTGTGGTACAGGCCGCACAGGCCCAGCGTGGACTGCGCGACCACCGCCATGGCCGATGCCAGTAAAGGCCAGCGAGCCATGCAGGCTGGCGGTCAGCGCCGCAGGTCGGGCATTGGCGGCGCGCGGCCAGTCGCCGGTGGCCAACTCATCGAGAAAGCGCCAGGCTGCCGTCATCGGTCCCATGGTGTGGGAACTCGATGGGCCGATGCTGATTTTGAAAACGTCGAATATGGACAGGAATATGACCGGCATAGTGGCAGAGCCACGCGCCGACGCAAGAGGGAAGCCGAAGCCGCTGTCGCCGCACCCGATGGCCATGCCGATCCAGCATTGTTGCCGATTGTGTAACAGTGTGTGGCAAACTTGACGATTGCGTCGACCGGTCAGGTCATCGATATCTCGATCAGGATCATTGAGGAGTTTGTCATGGCCGATTATCACTATCGCGAAGCCAAGGCCGCCGATGCGGCGGCCCCACTATTCGTGGTTTCCCATGGCACCGGCGGCAACGAAAATCAGTTCTTCGACCTGGCTGGTCAATTGTTGCCGGGGCACATGTCATCGCGCCGCGCGGCGATGTCAGCGAAGGCTGGGCATTGCGTTATTTCTGGCAGACGGGCGAGGGCGTCTATGACATGGCCGATCTGGCCCAGCGCACTGCGCTGATGGTCGCATTTGTCACGGCGCGCAAGGCCGAGAGTCAGCCATCGGCAGTGATCGGGGTGAGCTATTCCAATGGCGCCAATATCTTGGCGGCGGTTCAATTTGCCGTCCCGGCGCTATTTGATGCCAGTGTGTTGATGCATCCGCTGATCCCGTTTGCGCCGCCCGCGGCCGATCGGGCAGCGCAATCCAATCTGCCCCCTCCCGGACGCAGGACTTGAATGACTATTTTACTGCGCAAAGCGCCCAGACATCGCTGTTCTGGCACCAGGGGGAGCACGAATTGTGGCTGAGGAACTGGCCGAGATCCAGGCCTTTCTCGCGCCGCTGCGCGGCTGAGCGGTCACAACCCCCGCCAGTGATGGGGCCGGGGCATTCCGGGCGTACGGAACGACAAGTTGCCGCGCATGCCTGCGCTGGGTGCGGTTGACAATTGTCGTGTGTAGCGCAGGGTATATAGTCCGCCTTGTGATGACGAGGCCCCGTGCGGCGCGGTGTTTGGCATAACCGGTTCAGGTGGGTGATATGCTCCGACGATTACTGCTCTTGGCGTTTGTTCTGGCCCTTGCCGGCTGTAGCGGCGCCAATACAGCCTTTTACAATTTGCAGTTCTCGGGGGCGGCAGAACCATTTCCGGCGGATTATGCTGCGCGGGCATTGCGCTATCTTGGGGAGCAGTCAGCCACGGGGGTGATGGTCTCCTATCCGCAGGCGACTGTGGGCGAGACCGCTCTTAGCCCCAAGCGCTGGTATGTCTGCCTGAGCGGGGTTCAGCCGCCGGGGCTGCCGCTCACCAGTGCTCCGCCCTTGCTCGATGCGGCGACCGCGCTGGTGCAGCCCGGGTCACGCCGGGGCGTCTATCATGTGGTCCTGATCCTGCGGGCCAGTGGTACGGTTTCGGCGCTCAAGGGATATGATTCCTCGCTTTGCGCCGATAGCCGCTATGAGGCGCTGGCGGCGGTGTAGAGCATGCAGTTCAAGGTTACCTATGCCCGCTATCTCGCCGACCAGCGACGGCTCGAGTTCACCGCGACCGGCGAACGCAATGGGTGCCTGTTCACGGTAGTGACCGATGTGATGCGTCTGAAGGAGCCGCGCACCCTCGAGAATGTGCATCTGGTGGCATCGGCCTGGCTGACCGAACTGTTTCGGCGGCGCAGCGCTTCAGGGCTGTAGGTGCCGTCAGGCTTTGATGTTGGATCGGCTGGAGTGGCGCCGAAACTGGTTGACCACACAAGGGAAAACCGGGGTGATCTTGAAATGGTCGCAGCGAGCGTCATCAATCGCGAATTCAACCAGCGTCGCGGCAATGAGACGGCCCTGAAAGGCCGGCGGCACGCCGGTATGATCGATAATCATGTTGCCATTGTCGGTCTTGCGGTAGGTCATCTCCGCCTCGACGGTTGGCGAGAGCTTGATGACATAGCGGCCTGAGCTGGCGCTATCTTCGCGCTGGACAGTCATTTCATTGTCGTTCATGGCGCGGTCGTGCCTCTTGATTGCACGAAGATATGGGACGAGCGGGGACGCGGCGCAAGCCACTTTAGTGGGCAATGTCGTTATTGCCCCAGCGCGCCTGGATGGTGCGGCCCAGCCGACCCAGAAACGGCGCGAAAAACAGCAGGATCGTGCGGTAGGAGTGCAGCAGGATAAACAATGCGGTCAGGATCAGCGTGCCGACCACAATCGCCATTTCAAGCGACAGATCAATCGATTTGAGCCAGGCGGCCAACAGCATGCCTGGCAATAGGTGGGCGGCTGCCCAGACAAAGGCCGAACTGACATTGATGAGTGTGAAATGGCTATAGCTCATGCCCATAATGCCGGCCACGCCGGGGATCATGGCTTTGACGCCGGGAATGAAGCGGCCGATGAACACGGCCTTGCCGCCGTGGTGGGCAAAGAAGTCCTCGCCGCGCTGGATCAGCGGACCATGGTCGCGGAAGGGCCAGACATGTTTGATCCGGTCCTTGAGGAAGTGGCCGATAAGGTAGGAAATGGCGTCACCGATGACCGCACCAACGACAGCGACGAAATAGACCTCCCAGAATGGCAGACAGCCCTCGGCGATCATGCCGCCGGCTAGCAGTAGAATGGGCGTGGAGAACACAAACAGCCCGAGCACAAACACCGCCTCGCCGATCGAAATGGCGAAGATGAACCATAAGGTCAGCCAGAAATTGCCGGAGATAGCGTTCAGAAAATCTGCGAGATAGACCGAGAAACTATGAAAAATATCGAACATGACGTTCCAGTCTGGTGTGCTGGAGAAGGTGAGTCGATCAGCAAAGATTGACTTATGGCTGCCCGAGCGTTGAGGCTCAAGCTTTATCCTGTAGAGTCGATCCATGAACTCTTTATATTACAACAGATGATCGCATGGGCCCCTGGCCAGTGGCGCTATTCTCGCATGCCGTGGAGGCCGATGACTGGGTGTTCGTCATCGGCCAGATGCCAACCGATCCGGCCGCACTCGATGCGCGACTGCCTATTGGCATTGTAGCGCAGACCACGTGGGTGATGG
>JALBVE010000088.1 GCA_025050575.1 Candidatus Devosia symbiotica | reverse complement strand
CAAAAGGCGGTGATCGCCTCATTACTAAATTACCAGAGACGGTTGCCGCCTCGGGGCTCCATCCTTTGTGTGAGAACCGCGCTGCAGGCGGCGTAGCGTCGTGCATGTCAGTCGGATGAGAATGGAATGGATTGCCTAATTGGGCGCGTAGAAAATGTGGGAGCCGATCTCGGCCACGGCGTTATAGATGTTGGCCCAGTTTGGGCGAACATTGGTGGTGTGGTAGTACAGTGCCGAGCGGGGCACGGCACCAACAGCCTGGCCAGTGGCAAATTCGGCATAAACCCTCTGGGCCAGCGCCGCCGAGCGCGCCCAGGCACTGCGTTCACCCGGCACATCGGTACGCCCGTCGCAAGCGAAGGTGAACTGGCAGCGGTGGAAGCCTTTTTCGGCGTTCTGATAGACCACACCACAAAGGGTGGATGGAAATTTGGCGGAACGCGCGCGATTGACGATAACATTGGCCACCGCGAGCTGGCCGGTCGCACTTTCCCCGCGCGCTTCGTGATAGATGGCCTGCGCCAGGCAATTGCGCTCAGCGTCCGCCTGCTCAATCTTCTTGTCGGTCGGCTGGTAGCCAGATTCGATATAGGCGGCTAGCGAAATGGTATTGAGCGCTGGCTGCGGCGTCACCGGTGCGGTCGCAAAGCTGGCAATGGCCGATACGGCGCTGTTGCTGCCCAGAGAACTGCGGGCAATATAGCCCAACAACACCTCGGAATTGAGCGGATGCGGCTCGGCAATGCCCAGAACGTCGATGGCCCGCAATGTCTTTTGACGCTGCACATAATTGGCCAGCAAGGCGGGGGTCAGCACCTGTTCGCCCGGCACCAATGGTACCATCGTCGGTCCGATGGCGGGCTGGGCTCGCACGGCAATGAGGTCGGTGGGGATTGGCAGCGGCGCAACGGAGGCTATTTGCAGGGTCTGAGCCTGAGCCGGGATCAGGGTGACAAGCAGAACGAACGCCACGACGCACAGGGCGAGCACCTGCGAAAAGGCACGTACAGCGTCGAGCTGCCAGGATTTCGTCATGCCCCGTCCTTACCCCTGGAGCGCGTCCGGTCATTTCCGGTGCGCCTTCGTCCAGACCCGCTTGCGGGCCCTTGGTCACTTCCGGGGGCACATTAGCCAAGCTTGATCGCCCTGGGAAGTCAGAATTTACGACTGGTTAACCATAGTCATTAGCTTCTTAAGTTACGGTTAATACAGCGATAGGAGGATGGAAATCCTTGAAATACAAGGGTTTGTCTCATGGTGAAGGGGAGGTGGCGGTGAAGGATAAAAGTTTACCGATGTCAGGACCTGCCAGAGCGGCGGCTGACGCCTTCATAATTGTTAAAGCCTCCGGACCGGGGCCTGGAACTGTGCGCCAAGGCTGCTCGAGGTCATCTCAGAGGCGGGTGAACGCGGCCTCGCGGCCGTGATTAAGGTTCTCTATAACGGCAATATCCAGAGCCATGATTTCTGCGCTGGGTGAACCAGGTCAGGGACCATTACCGTCTGCATGCCGGCAGCGTCGGCAGCACGCACAACGCCCGGACGCGATCAGATATAGCTCAGGATGCCTCACATCATCGCGGGTCATAATGATATCGAACAGTTTAAGCAACCCGGCCGCCCCCCCAGATGGGTGCAGGGTTTGCGCGAGGAGGTCGCCACCGCGGTGGGGATGCACCGCGCCCGCAGCTCGCGCACCATCTCAAAGGCGCCGGGGCTTGACCGGCACGCCACCATGGCTGCGTTCACTCATGATCACCCAACAACCCTGGTCAAACAGGGCGTAGGGAAAGGCAACGCCATAGGCTTCGACGAGCAATTGATTGGTACGCTCATGGCTGCCGCCTACTATAGGAGAGATGGACATCGTCGGCCATCTCGAAACCCAGTTCGTCGCAGACTTCAAAAATAATAGACCGGAAAACGCTTTCGGTATCGAGCAGCGTGTCATCCATGTCGAAGATCATAGCCTGAAACGGGCTCAGGCGCAGCAGTTCAGTTTATACTGTCATCATGAGCCGATATAGGGCGATTTGCCATCCGGCACTAGATAAGCGCGCGAAAGGCTGGGTTGCGCGCTGGCGCTGCCGGAAGGCAGCGATAGCGTCGTCCGACCATGTCTGATTTCAAACTCGCCAGAAATCACAAGTCACTGGGCAACGCATTCTATGATCGTGTCGCAATCGCCGATTTCCTGCAAACCATACTGCGCCACCGCGATCAGCGCTAGGCCAAACATATGAGGCTAGACGGCTTGAGCAATTCGCAATAGTTTGCGCACTTCTGGCGTTTTGCCTCCCCGCCCGGCTCGCTGCCCGAACCACTGGCACTGCGCTATCACAGGCATCAGTTTCGCAGCTATAACCCCGAACTGGCGACGGACGCGGCTTCCTGTTTGCACAAGGATTTTCCCTGCAGGACAATCGCCTGCTCGATTTCGGCACTAAGGGCACCGGGCGGATGCCATGGTCACGTGGTGGCGACGGGCGACTGACCCAGAAGGGCGGGATGCGTGAGATGCTGGCCAGCGAAACGCTCGAGGCCATGGATGTCAACACTAGCAAGAGTTTCTCGTTGGTGGAAACCGGGGAAGCCTGACAGCGCGGCGATGAGTCATCCCCCACACGGTCAAGGGCGCTGGTCCGGCTCAGTCACGGCCATATCCGCATCGGCACGTTCCAGCGACTGGCCTATCTTGGCGACAACGAGAGGCTGCAACGCCTGCTCGACTATGCGATCGCCACCTATTATCCGGCGCTAGCGGGTGCCACCGACCGTCCCGCCGCGTTTCTGGCTGCGGTGGCCGACAAAGTCGCCCGGCTGGGCGCGCAATTATATTGCCATCAGATTTATGCATGGCGTGCTCAACACCGACAATATTAACATAACTGGCGAGAGTTTCGACTATGGTCCCTGGCGCTTCACCCCCCCGCTATGACCCCGATTTTATCGCCGCCTATCTCGATGAGACGGGGTTGTACAGCTTTGGCCGCCAACCCGATGCGCTAGCCTAGAATCTGACACGGCTCGCCGAGTGCCTGGTGCCACTATCGACTATCGAAGCCCTTGAGCCAGCGCTCAAATACGGTTTGGCCCGAATTCCGCGCTAGCCCGGCCCCGGCAGGTATTTATGAATAGTTCCTGTTCGACTGGCGTGGCGGCAGCCTGAGTGCGGCGCGCGCGGCCGGCAGTCCGTCTGCGATCCCTTATAGTGGCCAATATTTTCGCCCGATTGCCAATGCCATAGCGGGCTACCAACCGAGCCAGGATGTTAATCTGAATCATCCCTACTTTGCCCATTCGCGCCCACGCACTATGCTGATTGAAGAGGCCGAGGCGATCTAGACGCCAATTGCCAAAACTGATGACTGGACGCTAATGGATAAAGACACTGGCAGAGATCCCCCCAGATGCCCCAAGCCTATGGCACGGGGTAAGGAGACGCAAGATGACGCTGTATGCCCTGGATAGCGATGCCCCCGAGATCGATGCCAATGTTGGCTGGATTGCGCCGACGGCGATTCTGGTCGGCCGCATTATCGTGCATGCCGAAGCCGGTATCTGGTTTGGCGTGGTGGCGCGGGGCGACAATGAACCCATTACCATCGGCGCGCGCAGCAATGTGCAGGAAAATTGTGTGCTGCACACTGATATGAGCTTTCCACTGACCATTGGCGAAGGCTGCACCATTGGCCACAAGGCGATGCTACATGGCTGCGCCATTGGCGACAACACACTGATCAGCATGGGGGCAACAGTACTCAATGGCGCTAGCATTGGCAAGAACTGTCTGATTGGCGCCAGCGCGTTGATTACTGAGGGCAAACAGATTCCCGATGGCTCTTTGGTGGTGGGAGTGCCGGGCAAGGTGATCCGCGAGCTCGATGAAGCTGCCATCGCCAATTTGCGCAAATCAGCTGATGGCTATGTGCGCAATGCCAAGCGCTTTGCGGCCGGACTGGTCGATGTGACGACGCGCCTTAACGATTTCAAGCCCGCCTAGCATGGCCAGCGAAACAAGCGAACGGCATCGGGAAATCCTGGAACTGGCCCGTCAGCAGAACAGAGTAACGGTTGATGCTCTGGCAGCCCATTTTGCGGTATCGCTGCAGACCATCCGCAAGGACCTCAATCAGCTCTGCGAGCAGCGGCAATTGACCCGTGTCCATGGCGGGGCGACGCTGCCTTCGGGCGTGGAAAATCTGAAATACGAGTCCCGCCGTCGCATCGCCGCGGACGCAAAGGAGGCCATCGGCAAGGCCGTTGCGGCCCTGATCCCGAATGATGCGTCGCTGTTCATCAATATCGGCACCACCACTGAGGCAGTCAGTCAAGCCTTGCTCGATCATTCGGGCCTGCTGGTGGTGACCAACAATATCAATGTGGCGAACCGGATGCGTGTCTATCCTCGTTTCGAGGTGGTGATCGCCGGCGGTGTGGTGCGCTCCTCCGATGGCGGCGTGGTGGGTGAAGCGGCGGCCGGATTCTTCTCCCAGTTCAAGGTCGACTATGCGGTGATCGGCGCCTCAGCACTTGACGAACAGGGCGCTTTGCTCGATTTCGATTATCGCGAGGTCAAGGTGGCTCAGGCCATCATTGCCAATGCGCGCCACGTGATCCTGGTAGCAGACCAGGGCAAGTTCGGCCGCTTGGCACCGGTACGGATTGCTCGGATTAATCAGATCGGCAGCTTTGTGACTGACCATTGTCCGTCCCGGAACTTTCGGCAGATCTGCGCCGATGCGGGGGTCGCCCTGATCGAGACGGATCGCCCGATATTAGCCAAGGGCTAACCATGGCCCGAGGTTCCGGCTAATCATTAGCAATCAGCAAGGCCGAGGCCTCGTGATTGCCCGCGGCCATTTGAGTCAATGGAACGAGCGCCAAATTGACG
>JALBVE010000087.1 GCA_025050575.1 Candidatus Devosia symbiotica | reverse complement strand
CACAGAGTTTTACCCGCGCGGCGGCACATCTGAACATTACTCAGGCCACCGTCTCGATGCGGATGCAGGCGCCCGAGCAGCTATGACCGCGCAGGTCAGGCACCAGAACGCGATAGCCTAGCGTGGCGAAATGGGCGGCATTAACCTCAAATTGGTTCCCGCCGGCCGCCAGTCCATGACACAGCACAATGGTTGGCCCAGCTAGCGGACCAGCATCGCGATAACGCAGCGATGTGTCGTCTATCGCCTGAAATTGGCGTTGTGCCGACATGCCGGTGCCTAGACCATGTCTACGGGGTCTGCATGTAGCGGTTCTGGATAAAGGCGATGGCCCAGAGTTCAATGAGCATCACCGCCACGACAATGCTGGCGGCTATGGTGAAATCGTGGATTAGGTAAGGCAGGGCGTGACCCCAGGCCACGAATGGTGGTCATGATGCTGGCGAAAACCGCCCTTAATCGGCGAGCCGCGCCCAGTCAGCTTGCCGTCATCCGACGCCGCTTCAGTGAAGCCCATGGAAATGTCGGCCCAACAGCAGCGGCCAGACCAGCCAGAAAGGTCTTGTGGGTGTCGCCGGTGGCGAAAGCGGCAGAAAAGACCGGAACCAGGGTTGAAACCTCGCCGTCCATCAGTCCAGCCAGGCCGGGCTAGACATAGGTGAGGACAAACTGGCGGTGCGCTTTGCTCTTTTGGGCGTCTCGGCCATCTTCGCCCAGTACTTCGGCATCGATGCGATCAGCGGTCTGGGCGTGCTTGCGCTCCTGCTCGGCAGGACTGCCCAGCAGCTTGCGAATATTAGCGTTGGTCGTCTGTTTGGCTGCCTCAAGATAGGAATGATAGGCGCTTTCTTCCATCTCCCAGGCCTGCTGGCACACAATCTCGAGCGGCATAGCCTTCATCAGCCAGATCGGTTTGCGCACGAGAAAGCGGCGCACATGCTCGCGTCGGATCGGGACCAGATGCTCACCAAAGCGAGCGACGTAAAGATCGAGAAAACGACGGCGATGCTCGTTTTCTTCGGCGGCCATGTCTTCAAATAGCGCTTCGGACCCTGGGTAGGCCGCCTCTAACCATGTCGCGAATTCAACATAAATGCGCGCGTCCTTCTCTTCGGCCGAGATAGCCAGGGCGAGAATTTCGCGTTCCAAAAGAGAGGCAAAGGCACGGCAATTGTCAGGCATAAAGCTGAGCATGGCTCATAACTTATTAGAATAGTTCTAAACTATGCCTAGAACTATTTCGGACTGAAGGCAAGGCGCATCGGGTTTGCCCCCGTCAAGCCAGCATGGATTGCTTCGCGAAAATGCCTGCCATGGCACTATGCGCCACCGCCAGGGTAACGTCAGCAATGCCTGGGATGGCGATATCGATGTCAGCTTCATCGACAAGGGCAAGTTTGCCGATGGACGCTATATCTGCGAGACCCGCATAAATTGGCTGGCCAGTGTCCGCGCCATGCGGCGCGACGATGGCAGCGTGGTGAGTGGGTAGGATTTGCGCGACTTCAAGGCGGAGATTGCGCCGGTGCTAGACCCGTCGAGCCATGATTGCTTTGACTATTTGTATCAAGGGGCCGACGCGGCGGCGCAGACGGTGACGCTTCTGTAGCGTCAATCGACTGATGGCGTGCATAACGAGGCGCAGGACACGCTGGTCACCGTGCATTTCGACCCCGAACAGGCGGCGCGACTGACATTACGCTGATGAGCCGGGCGCGCGCCGTTTCGGTAGTTGACAACCCCTGGGCTAAAACGACATTATCTGGCCAAATTGAGCCCAGACCGATGAATTTGCTGCCCAAAACTAGTTTTCATGCTTGCCTGGGCGGCCCTGCTCGCCGGGCTCGCCTTGCCGATGCCAACCCCGGCGCTCGCCAATATTGCAACGCTGGCACTGATGTGGATCGGCTGGCGGCGATCTATCTGGGTGCGGCGGCTAATGCGGGCTATCCGGGTATGGGGCTGACCAAAGCGATGTTCAGCATTCTGACCCAGACCGCTGTATATGCCGTCATCCTGTCGCTAATCGCGGCGCTAGCGCAATCGGCGTAGGGAGAACCCGCTTGATCGGCACACCAATCCATATTGCCCTGACTTTTGACGACAATTTCTGGGCCCCGGCCTATGCTCTGATGCGCTCGATCTGCCTGAGCAGCAGGCGGCGCGCCGATATGGTGTTTCATCTGCTGCATCTGCCGCTGAGCGCGCAGCATGTGCAAGATCTACAAGCTATCGAGAGCGAATTCGGGGCCAGGCTGTGCTGGTACAATCTGGCCGACAATGCCGAATTCGACCACTTTGTCACCGATCTGCCGACCAGTACGCAATGGCCGAAAGTGGTCTATGGCCGCCTGCTGCTGAGCAGCCTGCTGCCCGCCGAAGTGGAACGAGTGATCTATCTCGATTGCGACATGATGGTGCGCGATCCCATCGAAAACCTGTTCGGGCTAGACCTGGAAGGCTTTCCGCTCGCCGCGGTGCGCGATTCTGTGGACCCCTTCATCATGGGCAAGCGCGACATGATGCAGAATCGCGATTTGTTCGAATATGCCGATCCCTATTTCAATTCGGGCATGTTGCTGATCGACCTCGTCGCCTGGCGCAGCATCGACATCAAGCCGCAGGTCAAGGCGCTGGCAGGGCGCGGCATCATGAGCCGGCTCTATTATGATCAGGACATACTCAACCTGATCTTCTACAATAACTGGCTGGTCCTGCCCTGGCGCTGGAACACTATCGACGCTCATGCCGCCCATGAGGGAATGAACCCGGCCATTTTGCACTATACGCGCAAGAGTAAGCCCTGGGGAGTGCTGTCGGGCATTCTGCATTCAAGCGCCCATGCCCGGTCCTATCGCCACGTGATGACTAATGAACTGTTCTACCGCTTCGCACGGCACCGCTGGCAGCGCTGGTGGAAGAAACTGCTGCGGCTGGGCTAGGCGTCAGCCGAGCATGACGCCCTCACGTTCGCAGAGGATCCAGAGTGCGCTGCCGGGTTCGGGTAGGGGCATGTCGGCGCGGCCGCGGCGAGTCAGCTGGCTGCGCCAGAGATGGACTGCCAATGTGTCCGGTGTGATGGCCGCGTCAATGCTGGAGCCGGCCTGCATCAAGGCAGGAATCCCCTCATAGGGGATGGGGTAGAGGGCCGTGCTGGGACGCACCAGATGGCCTAGGCCGCGCCGGGCCATGTAGTGGGTCAGTGCCATGGGGCCGGTAGCGCCATATTGCATGTCTTCGGGGGCGATCTTTTCGCCGAGCAAGCGCCGGGCGGCGACCTCCAGGCGTCGGAACAGCGGCAAATGCGGCTCCAGCAGTGGCCGGTCAGGATCGGTGAAGATCGACAGCAGGTCGTCGAGCAATGGCGCATCAGCGGGAATATGCAGCACGGCGCCATTGATCGAGCTGGGGCGCTCATAGGCCATCAGATAATCGGGTGGCCCCTCGATGGGGCGGACGCAGTAGACGTCAAGATCGGCATAGACGCCCCGGCCCTGCCGCAGCACCATCATGCGGAAATAGTCCGAGAACACACCAGGCGTACCCTTGCCTTTGTAGAAGACCAGCTTGTCGCGCGGCAGGATCTCGGCGGCATCACAGGCGGTGGCGCCCGCAGGCAGGCTATCGACCGGATCGAAGGAATAGATCTCCACCGGATGACCCTGGCGACGGAAGGAGGCGATCGACAGCGTTTCGAGCCAACTCATCGGGCCGTGCCAGAAGCTGGCTATGGTGGGCAAGGGCGCGGTCATGTGCGCAGCTCGGCCTTGTTGGCGGCATCGAGTAGGCTGCGCCCTTCGGCATAATTGATGCCGAGCGGCTTTTCTGAATAGACATGTTTGCCGACAGTCAGACATTTCAGGCCCACTTCAACATGGGCACGCGGGATGGTCAGATTGACGATCAGCTGGATATCGGGGTCGGCCAGCACGGCTTCGATGGACATTGATTTCAGGCCGAATTCGGCGGCACGGGCCGCCGGCGCCTCGGAGTGCATATCGGCTAAGCCCTTGATGTTGAGCACCGGAAAGCTAGCCATGGAATCATGGCTGGTCATGGCCCGCAGATAGGCCGATGAAATATTGCCGGTCCCAATGAACCCGATTCCCAAGCGTTTGCCGCTCATGCCCTGCATTCCTCCCAGACGTACGCGTCTCAAACTAGCGGGACGCTGGGCTAACCGCCAGTGCGGCGATCCATTTTTTAGATCACGCAGAATTTACCCCTGCGCCGAAGTAATCTCGCGGCGGCGATAGATGGACGATTATAGGCCATGTGGCTTGAACCAGCGTGCAAACAAGATGCACCATGCACGTAACCTGGCATAAAGATTCAGGCTGCACGCATAATGAGAAAACCACAAGTCGAAAGACGAGCCGAAACCCAGCGCGCTAGTGGACGCGGCGCGGCGGCTTTTCGCCGAAAAAGGTTATGCCGGCACTAGTACACCTGAGATCGTGGCGCGGGCCAGAGTTACCCGTGGGGCGCTCTGTCACCATCAAAACATGTCCGGCAAAGTCGAGGTCACCGCGAATAGCATAGCGAAATTGCACTGGATTGAGCGCCAGGATAAAATCGAGCCCGAGGTCGGATGATGCAATATCTGTCTTGTGCCGGGTATCCGAAGTCTAAATGATGCCGGTGGCCACCCAGCGCGCACCCGACGCGCCCAGGATGACGGCATTGTCGCTGGCCAGACGGAGAGTAGCGGCGACACTGGCCGCGCCGGTCGCGCCATCGACTATCAGCACATTGATCCAGCTGGGCGCCGTCCGGACTGACCTTAGAGCTGGAAACTATCGTCGCCGGCCAGGCCCATTTCGACCCTACCAGACCAATTGGTCTGGTAGGGCAGGCTGGCGGTATCACCGGACGTCGCCTTTTGAGCCTGAGCTGATGATCGCCTCCCCGGCATGGGTAAGCAGGCTGGCTTCTGAAGCCACAGCAAGCCGATTGGCGCCATCGGCGCTGATATCGATGCCCAGCCTCGGCAGGACGTTGCCAAGTGAGGCCAGCGGCTCCCATGCGGCGCCATCAAACACCAATTGGCTCTGGTCGGATTTGCAGTAGAGCT
>JALBVE010000086.1 GCA_025050575.1 Candidatus Devosia symbiotica | reverse complement strand
GATGTTGTGCTAATACCCGAAATTATAGGTTAGTCGCACCTAAAGATATCGAAACTATAGAAGGTTTGGGGCCTAATTTACTTTTTAGTATTGTGATCTGCTGTAAGGTTAGTCGTCGTGACTCCAACGCAGCAAGGCGCTTCTCTGGCTTGTCTATCCTGGAAGCGGCCTCGTCTGGGGATGCACCCGCAAGCTTTTGCCTATAGCAATCGACGCGAGATTCAATCTCTCGTCCTTTGTCTCGCGTACTAAGAATTGAGAGCTTTTGGTGAAAGAGATATCCGATACCAACGGCTAATATTGCGCATATCGCGAACGCCCAAGGAGCTTGCGATATCACTGCCCAGCTCTCTATCTGCGAAACTGATGAAATCCATAAACATCTCATATCACGGCATCCCCCCCGAGTCGGGGATAGTATGTGGAGTATATAATCGCCTATATTTACCTATAATGCGTCTGTTGACGGACTTTTGTCCTGTGGTGTTGATGCAAAAGACCGATCCGCAGGTCGGCCTTTTTGCTTTCAGCGCGCGCAGGGCGTCGCGGATTTCTGTGAGCAGGACTTCTTCCCTGCTTGGGGCCGGAGTCTGGGCGACGGGTTCGGCGGCCGCTTCGCGCTTTATAGAATTGATTCCATTAACCACCATGAACAGCACGAAGGCCACAATGGTGAATTGGACCACCGCATTGATGAACAGGCCAATATTCATGGTTGCGACACCGGCATCCTGCGCGACGCTGAGCGATGGCACAGGCAGATCGCCGGGATTAGACAGCACGATGAACAGGTTCGAGAAATCGATGCCGCCGATCAGCAGGCCGATCAGTGGCATGAAAATATCGTCGACTAGCGACGATACAATGGCGCCGAACGCGGCGCCGATAATCACGCCGATCGCCAGATCGACTATGTTGCCCTTTATGGCAAATTCGCGGAATTCCTTGAACATATCTAGCCTCTTTAATCTTGACCATCGCACCCGATCCCAGGCGGTCCGCTCGACCTGTGGGAAATTAGCATTTATGAGTGATGGGACAAAAGCAATGGCTCAAGAGTTGGCCTTGCGCAGGTTTGTTGGGGAGCAGATAGTCCGGAATGTCCCGACGAAGATCCTGATCGCCCGCACCATGTCACTCGACACCATCATCTCAACAACCAGCCTTGGTCAGGCGATTGATCATATTCCACAAGGTATTGCCGTGTTTGATGCCAGGATGCGGCTGGTGATGTCCAACACGCGTTACAATACGTTGCTGGAATTGCCGACAGCGCTGCAAAAGCTGGGGACCCCGCTATTCGACATTGCGCTTTTCCTAGGTGACCGTGGTGATTTGGGGGGCGGTCACGCCGCGCGGCTAGCGATTGAGCGCATCAACCTGTTAACTGCCTCGCCCATTATCGTAACGCAGTGGCTGGGCAAGGATGGCCAGACGCTGGAATTTCATTCCAGCCGATTACCCGATGGCGGGCTGGTCATCACCATCACCGATGTCACCGCTCGGGTGAAAGCCGAGCGGGCGCTGGAACAGATCAATCTGTCACTAGAGGGCCGAGTGGCCGAGCGCACGGCTACTCTAACACGAGTCAATACAGAGCTGGAAAGCGCGCGAGCCAAGGCCGACGCTGCCAATCACGACAAGACGCGGTTTCTAGCAGCGGCCAGCCACGATCTGTTGCAACCGCTCAATGCGGCCCAACTCTATACCTCGACCCTGATCGAGCGCGCCAAATCGACGGATCTGGCCGATCTTGCCAATTCAATCGAATCGTCGTTGACGGCGGTGGAGGACATCATGTCGGCGCTGCTGGATATTTCGCGCATCGACAGCGGTGCCCTCAAGCCGGCGCCGGCGCCGGTGGCGGCGCGCGATCTGCTCAAACGGATCGAGGTTGAATTCGGCCCGATGGCACGCGAGCGCAATATCACGCTGTGCATCGTCCCCAGCAAAACGACGGTGCTGGTTGACCGCTCGCTAGTAGGCCGCATCATACAAAATCTGGTGTCCAATGCGATCAAATATACTAATCCGGGCGGCAAGGTGCTGGTTGGTCTGCGACGGCGCGGCAATCGCATGCGGCTGGACGTGATCGATACTGGGATTGGCTTTAACAAGGATCAACACCGGCTGTTGTTTGCCGAATTTTCCCGGCTAGAACGGGGCGCCCGCATGGCGCAGGGGCTCGGCCTGGGCCTGTCCATCGTGCAGCGTCTGGTGACCGCACTGGGCCTGACGCTGGACGTCGACAGTGCCGAAGGCCGGGGATCGCGGTTTTCACTGTTTTTGCCGGCCACCCGCACCATTCGCCCGGTGACGGAAGCGAACCCTGCGCCCGTCGAAGTCAATTTTGGTACGCTCGGGCTCAAGATTCTGTGCGTGGATAATGAGCGCGCCATCATTGAGGCCATGGAGGGCCTGCTGAGCCATTGGGGCTGTGATGTGCGCAGCGCGTTGTCGCTCAAGCAGATCGACAAGGAACGGCTATTGGAAGGCTGGTACCCCGACCTGGTGCTGATGGACTATCACCTTGACCAAACCTCGGGCCTGGATGCCATTGAGTGGCTGCGGCATAATCTGGGCGGGCATTTGCCGGCGGCTTTGGTGACAGCCGATCGCAGCCCGGCGGTGCGGGCGCTGGCAGAGGAGCGCGGCATCGCGGTGGTCACAAAACCTGTTAAACCGGCCGCGCTGCGCGCGGCGATCAGCGGCCTGGCCAATCAGGGGCGCAGCCTGGGCAAGCGGATCGGCTAGGCCGGCGCGATGAATAGTCTCGCCCTGCGCCGTTCTAGTGCCTACCAATAGATGACGCCCTGGGCGACGAACCAGCTGTGCAGGGCGAGCCAGAGATCCTAATTGCCCCAGACTGGTTGCAGTAACAACGTCACCGTCAAGAATACCACCAGCGAGACCACTATGCCGTTGCGCATGGTGGTATTGAGCGTGGTGCCGATCAGGATGCCGTCATAGATGAAGGCCGGCTGAAAGTCAGAGCACAGAGTGCGGCCACCGGCAGATAGTCCAGGGCATAGGGGTGCACATCGGCACTCAGGTCCCACAGAAAGCTCAGCCCATAGGCGCGATCGAAGACCGGACGCCAATTGCCCCCCACCGCCTTGCCGGTCAACTGCTCTGCCGCCTGGGCGATATTTTCGAGGAAAAAGCCAATCACTATTAGCAGATTGAGCAGAATAGCATTGGCAGAGAGCACAATCTCCCCCATGCGCGCCCTGGACGGCAAACCAAGCATAGGCGCCTATCAGCGCCATGAAGCGAATCATCAGATCGCGACTAAGGCCGAACATGCGCTGCAGCGCCGTGGTATCGAGCAGTTCGATGCGTGGCACCATGCCGAGTAGTCGGCGCAGGCCACCATAGTGGCGCACTAGCAGGATCAGGCTCAGCATGGCGGCGGCGCCCAGCACCGTGCCCAGAGCTGCGCCCCGCACGCCCGTGTGCAAGCCGAACACCAGCACGATGGTGGCCACGATATTGCTGCTGTGCAGCAAGATTTGCAGCAGCACGCCGGTGGCGGCCGGTACCCAGTCATAGAACCAGCCCAGCAGGCATTGATTGATCAGCACGAAGGGCACACCCGAGATGCGGATGAAGAATATAGCCCGACAGGGTCGCGCTGACACCAGGACCAGGGGCCAGCAGTGCCTGAGCGGCCCCGTGCAGCGGCAGGGCCAGCACGATGATGCCCAGACCCATCAGCACGGCCAGCATCAGGGCGCGGCTGACATGGAGCAGGCCATCATGTGAATCGCGCGCGCCAACCGCCTGAGCCGTTAGGCCGGCCGTGCCGATGCGCAAGAAATACGACAGCGAGAAGATAACGTCGAACACCAGCACGCTCAGCACCAGGCCGTGCAGGCCGGCATCGCCGAGTCGGCCGATCACGGTAATATCGACAATATCCACCAGCGGCTCGGTGATGAAGGCGACCGAAGCCGAAATAGCGATTTTCCAGACGTCAGCGTGACGCGCGTCGAAGGGGTGTTGGGGACGCGCGCCAGTCGTCATGAATGTACCCGCAGAATTAGTGATGGATGGTGAGTGAGATCACCACATCTGCGCGGTCCTGCGACGAGGACACCAGATCGTAATTGGGCAGATCATTTCGTTCGATATGAGCGCGATTGCGCTCGTCGCTAAACAGGCGCGCCTGCGCATGGCGCTTGAGCAGGCGCTCCTGCATCAGATCACGTGGCACATCGATGAACACTGCATAATTGAGTAGCGAATGGACCCCGGCGAATGGATCCTCGGTGAGCAGCAGATAATTGCCCTCGACGATCAGAATGCGCACCTGGCCGAATACGGTGAAGGCGTTGTCGACCATATCCTCAATCTGTCAGGAATAGCCGGGGCCGCTCATATCGGTGGTCGCGTGCTTGAGGTGATGCAGGAAGCTAACAAATTCGGCTTCCTCAAAAGAGTGTGGCGTCCTTTTGTAGTCAACCTGCCCCATGACCTCGAGCTTGTCGTGCCTGATGTGAAAGCCGTCCATGGGCACCAGTTGGGCGCTGCCGGGGTGGGTGGCGTTGAGCATGGTGACGATTTCGGCGGCAAGCGTGGATTTTCCTGTACTAGACACACCGGCAATACCGATGGCGATACGGGCGTGCGCCTGGTTCTCCATTTCCAGAATATGGGGAACCAAACGCGATAGCGCCTGCTGCGGGATGAAGCTGAGATGAGCGAGCATCATGATCGTCGCGTCAGCCGGATCAACAGTCAGATGGGCACGACAAGCACCGCGCCCGTCAGCACATAGGCACACAGATTGCGGAATACGCCAAAGCCATCGCGCATGGCGTCATGTACCAGATTGATAGTGCCATCGATGACATCCTGCGATTCAATAACCGAACACGCTCATGGCGAAGCCGACAATCAGCGAGAGCAGCAGCAACCGCACGATCACCCCGAGCGGGCTGCTACCGAGAAAGCGTTCAACGCCAGTCTGATGCGGTCGTGGGGGATGGGTTAAGGATCGCTCATCGGTGTACTCCGCCACCCTGTTGTGAGGCTAGGGCAGCATATAGGGTTAAATGCGATTTAAAGAAGGTGTGTGTTGGCAAGTTT
>JALBVE010000085.1 GCA_025050575.1 Candidatus Devosia symbiotica | reverse complement strand
TTCTGCGGCAATTGCAGCACTTAATGCGATGATTTGTCGATCTAGCCAACCTGCCACCGACAATGCATCGCAATATTGCCGCCGAGCATGGCTTTTGGAGTTTCCTATTGCCATTTGGTTGCGACATCCCTACACGCTAGGGGTGAAGCGCAAGCTTCTCAGTGCACCCGTTTTGTGGCTTCAAGCTCATAACGGAGGAATGGGGAATAGCTAGTACAAAAGGCGAAGAGACCTCCCTGAACCTGGTTTGGAAGCGGCATTTCTTGCGCTTTGATACGAATTTCGGCCCCATTCAGGCCGGACTGCTGCTGGCCAATTCTCGGAAGCACGCAGCCCAATAGGAAGAGGTCAGATGGCCTGCAGGCGGACAATACGCGACGCGATCGAACAAGACGATTGCCGCTTTGCCACGCAGCAACTTTCGGCCATGACCAAATTATATCAGCGCGCTCAAGGCAGAGCTTCTGTGCGCACTTACCCCCAAACCATTCGCCTCGCATTGCGCTACCAGAAGGATTCCGGCTTGCCGGCGCCCTCTTGTCGGTGCGCGAGCGCGCGGAGTTAATTATGGCTACCAAAAGAATGCTGGTGGATGCTACCCACCCGGAAGAAACACGGATCGTTGTTACCGCAGGTAACCGGCTCGAGGAGTTCGACTTTGAATCGGCGACCCGCCGCCAGTTGCGGGGCAATATATACCTCGCCAAAGTGACGCGCGTTGAGCCGTCCTTGCAGGCTGCGTTTGTCGAATATGGCGGCAATCGCCACGGCTTCCTGGCCTTCAGTGAAGTCCACCCCGACTATTACCAGATTCCCATTGCTGATCGCGAAGCCCTGCTGCGCGACGAAGAAGAGAACGCCGAAGACACAGAGGACATCGCGTCACCAGAAGGCGCCAGCGAACCCGACGCCGACATCGACCTACACGATGGCGAAGACGACAGGCAAATCGAGCAGACCTCGGCCAATTCTGAGCCAGTCGAATCGATCGGTGGCGCCGATGCGCTTGAGGAAGTGCCCGAGCGTCGCTGCCAGAGCCAGTCGCGCGAGCACTACAAGATCCAGGAAGTCATCAAGCGTTGCCAGGTCATGCTGGTGCAGGTAGTCAAGGAAGAGCGCGGCAATAAGGGCGCAGCCCTGACGACCTACCTCTCGCTGGCCGGCCGCTATTCGGTGCTGATGCCCAATACCGCCCGCGGCGGCATTTCCCGCAAGATCATCAACGTCGCTGACCGCAAGCGACTCAAGGAGATCACCTCCGATCTCGAGGTGCCCCATGGCATGGGCGTAATTCTGCGTACGGCTGGTGCGTCGCGCACCAAGGCCGAGGTCAAACGCGACTTCGAGTATCTGATGCGCCTGTGGGAGAGCGTGCGCGAACTCACCCTCAAGAGCCAGGCACCATGCCTGGTCTATGAGGAAGGCTCGCTGATCAAGCGGACTATCCGTGATCTCTACAACAAAGAAATCGACGAGGTTTTCGTTGCTGGCGATGCGGCCTTCAGCGAAGCCAAGGATTTTATGCGCATGATCATGCCGAGCCACGCCAAGAACGTGCAGCTCTATAAGGATGATCAGCCGCTATTTTCCAAATATGGCATCGAAGCCCAGCTCGACTCCATGTTTTCTCCCACCGTGACCCTGCCCTCCGGCGGTTACATCGTGATCAACCCGACCGAAGCACTTGTTTCGATCGACGTAAACTCGGGCCGCTCCACCAAGGAGCACAATATCGAGGACACCGCACTCCAGACTAATCTGGAAGCCGCTGATGAAATTGCTCGCCAACTGCGCCTGCGCGATCTGGCCGGTCTGATTATCATCGATTTCATCGATATGATGGAAAACCGCTCCAACCGGGCGGTCGAGCGTAAGCTCAAGGATTGTCTCAAGGATGATCGCGCACGCATCCAAGTTGGCCGCATCAGCCATTTTGGTCTGATGGAAATGAGCCGCCAGCGTATCCGCTTTGGTGTGGTCGAAAGCTCAACCCACCAGTGCCCGATGTGCGATGGCACCGGTTTGGTGCGTTCGGTTGAATCGCTGGCGCTGATGATCATGCGCAATATTGAGGATCACGTGCTGCGCCGTCAAGGCCAGTCGATCAATGTACGGGTACCCATCGAGGTCGCTCTCTACATTCTCAACTTCAAGCGCGAGACCCTAACGACACTGGAAATTCGGAATCAGCTATCGATCACCATCATCGCAGATGATAAGATGACCGGTCACCAGTTTGCCATCGAAAAGGGTGACGCTCGCGTCATCGCCTATGCCGAGCAGCGCACTGCCGAACATGTCCGCGTCGATAGCACTATCATCGAAGATGATGCTAACGATAACATCATTGATGAGATTGAGGACGAAGAGATCGAAGAGAAGGCCGTCTCGGTCGCCGCAGCCGGCGAAGACGAAGGCCGCCCACGCCGTCGTCGTCGCCGTCGCGGTGGTGCAGATCGTGGTGATGAAAATGGTCAACGTCCGCTCCAGCAGCGGGCTGCCCAGACCTCCGGCGACGATACCGACGCCGAAGCGGCTGTTGGCACTGTTGCCGATGGCGACGGTGAAGAGGGTGACGAAAACGGCTCCCGCACCGGCGGTGATGGCGCCGATGGCGAGCCCCGCAAGCGTCGCCGTCGTGGGCGCCGTGGTGGCCGTCGCAATCGTCGTGACGGCGAAGAGGGCAGCGAACAGTCGCCTGCTGCCGGCGACACTGAACTGATGCCCGAAACGGTCGATGTAGTTGCCGATCAATTGCTCGCCCAGGATGAAGTCGCCGCTTCGGCGCAGGCCACCGAAGCCGCTGCCGAAGCCCCGACAGAAAAACCCAAACGGACCCGTCATCGCAAATCGCTGGCAAATGCCGAGATAACGCCTTCCGAAGCCACTGCGGTCAGCCTCGCCGAGGCCCCACCGGCCGAAGTAACCGCTGATGAGAAGCCTAAGCACAAGCCACGGACCCGCAAGCCCAAGGCTGACGAAATAGTGGCTCAATCCGCCGCGCTCGTGGTCAGCGTAGCCGAGGCCCCGCTCGCGCCCGCCGCTACGGCCGAAGCGCCAGTTGCTGAAACGGCTGCTGAGGTTGTATCTAGGTCGCGTCGCGTCAAGAAAGAACTACCCGCCGAAGGGATCGTGGTGTCCTCTAGCACACCTCAGGCCGAAGCGCAGCCGACTGACGAATCTGCGGCCAAGAAAAAGGCCGGCTGGTGGCAGCGCCGCCTCGGCCTTGGCTAACACATACAGAAGGCGGCCCTCGGGCCGCCTTCGATGCTCTGGAGCCACCGCGATGTCACACACCGCCAGACTGCTTGATCTGCTATAGTTGCTCTGTAACCGGTCGATCCCGCTCAGTGGACCGGCGCTAGCCAGTGAACTGGGCATCTCTATTCGCACCCTCTATCGCAATATAGTCACGCTGCAGACACAAGGAGCCGATGTCGTTGGTGAGCCCAGTCTGGGCTATGTCCTGCGTCCCGGCTTTACCCTGTCGCCGCTGATGTTCTCCGCCGACGAGATTGAGGCTATCGTTCTTGGATCGCGTTGGGTTACCGGCTAAGGCAGATGATGCACGGTTCAGCTAGTCGACTCGCCAGGCGTTGGCCAAAATCCCTGCCGTTCTATCTCCCGATCTGCGTGATCGTGCCGAGGCAACCAATTTGCACGTTTCCCGTGGTGTCACCACGCCCTCCAGCGTGGATGCCAGCGAGATTCGCCTTGCCATGCGCAACAAGCACAAGCTTGTTGTCATTTATCTCGCTCTCGACAGCAGCTAGACCAAACGCATCATCTGGCCGTTCATGATCGGTTTTTTGACGAGGCGCGGGTCGTCTCGGCCTAGTGCGAGATGCGGCGGGGCTATCGCCACTTCCGCATCGACCACATCACGGCGCTGCGCCCTACGACTGAGCAGCATCCCCAGCGGTGCGCAGCGATGCTTAAGGAATGGCGGGGGATCAACCAAGTAAAGCCGCAGCCATAATCGCCACTGCCGAAAACTGATAGTCCGTCGCGCTAGGCTCCGCACATCAACACGGAGACATCCTCATGCGCATCCTCAAGTATATTCTTCTCGCCGTCGCCGACCCTGCGGCAAGCAGCCGCTTTTACAGCGATCTGTTAGGCCTCACGCCGGTGCAAGACTCTCCCACCTTCGTGCTTTTTGTCCTGCCCAATGGCATCAAACTGGGCTTCTGGATCGCCTCCGAGATTGAACCAGCACCCAAGCTGGTCGGCGATGTAGAAATCGCCTTCAGCGAGGCCGACGATACCGATGTGCGCGCCATCTACGCCAGCTGGCAGCATAAGGCAAGCATTGTGCAGCGCCCTACCCAGACGGATTTTGGCTTCATCTTTGTGGCCGAGGATCCTGACAGCCACCGCCTGCGCGTCTTCAGCCCGGCGCCCGATCGGCGCTGAAGCTTGCGGCCCGGGCAGATCCTCGAGCCGCCATTTCCCGCGGCGGCGCGGAATCGCGTCAATGCCCCTTGCAAACGCCTTCACGCCGAACAATGTGCACACCGGCCTCGACGATACGCAGGATCGTCAGCCGCGGCGGCGCCAACATCAAATCCCAATGCACGCAGTTCTGCGTCAAGCTGTAAGCGATTGGTTGCGTACTCCGATTTCTGTGCTTCGGCGTATTCCCGCTCGCCCAGCACAACACTGGCCGCAATCTGGCTCAGGGGCGATGCCGATACGAACAAATTTTGCTGTAGGATCTCGGCCGCCGCAAGAAATGAGTAGGCAGCACTATCTAGCCAATGCGCCACTCGGTCATACAGTAGCGTTTCGAGAAGCTATTGATAATAATCGCATTTTTCGTAAGTTCCAGGGCGCTGACGGAAGGCGCGCGATAATCCAGACCGTGACAGATCTCATCGGAGATCAGCACAATCCCCAGCCGCTCGCAGGTCGTGACAATGTCGGCGAGCCCGACTCGGTCAAGCGCAACACCAGTGGGATTGGCCGGGCTGGCAAACAATAGTTCTGCAGATAGCTCCCGCGCAAAGGCAGAGGCAATATTGGCGCCGGTCAAAAGCCAGCCATTGGCGACCGAAAGCGGGATTTCGGCGACACCAAACCCCAGATCGAGCAGCGTATTCACATAAGCCGGATATCCCGGCCGGATAACAGCGATCCGTGCGCCGGGCCGAAACGCAGTATAAAAAGCTAGGATGAAGCCGGCTGAAGAGCCCATGAAGGGCAGATAATGTCGTCGGCATCCAGACAACCCCATGTTGATCCACGTAATAGTCCACCAGACCATCGCGCAACGTGTCCAGCCCCTCGGCATTGGTGTAGCCCTGCGCCAACGGCAGCGCCTGCCGCA
>JALBVE010000084.1 GCA_025050575.1 Candidatus Devosia symbiotica | reverse complement strand
GTTATACCACGCCAAAGGGGCGAGATCACAATGACATCAACGACGTCTCGCAACATGTCGGAGGATCGCCCGAGAAGTATCGGAATGGCATCTCGAGATGCGGCCACGATGGACACAGCCCGACCGAGTCCTCGGCCTGCTTCCGTAATGACAATCTTCTTGCCCCGCATTGATGCTACCTAGGCTGACTGCTGCAAATAACGAAGTCCGCTTATCATGGATCCGCGACCAAAAGCGAACCGTCGCCTTACCACCCCATCTCAGCCAATAATCGCGCTGTCCCTTCCCCTTCAGGGGGGTTAGGTGGGGCAGTCAGGTGTCTGGGTTCTCCTACTCTGGAAATTCCCGCTCCGTCCTTACAAACCCCACCGTCGTCGGTATGCGCCGTCGCTCCGTCGCCTTGCATTTCTTGATGATGGCGCGCATGCGCTTGATCATGCCAATGCCCATGCCCTCCATGGCCAGTAATTTGGGACCGTCGATCTTGTCGATCTCGCCCAGTGTTTTCAGCCCGCAGCTTTGTAGATTCTTGCCGGTGCCGCCCTCCTCGCACAGGTCGATCACCGCGATGTCCTGCTATTTGAACGCGCCGCGCAGTCATGCCCGATAACTATCTTTCATGGCTCTTCTTAGCTCAGCCGACCATGGGCTCTGGCTATCCCGATCCATGCCGGGCCTCACCGTCGCGCCTAGCCGAGATAGCCATTGACGCTGGCCGGCACTTCCTGGGCCAGTCAGCTGTGCAGCACCCGCAATTTTTTGCTTTCGCGCCGCCCTTTGGCCATCACCAGAAAATAGTCCTGCGTCCCTTCCACGCTCTGGCCGAATGGCCGCACCAGCCGCCCGTCGCTCACCATGTCGGCGGCCATCAGCTCGCCCTGCTCGGAAATCGCCGCGTCAAACGCCAGCGAGGCATCCGAATAGACCGGCCCGGTCAACTTGGTTCTGGGGTCCAGCCCCACGGCAGCGCGCTAGGCGTCCCAGCTAAGCATGGTTGTTTCATCCTAGATCACCGGCACATGGGCCAGATCGGCCAGGCTGTTAAGCCGGGCAGCCACCGGCGGCGCGCACACCGGCTGATAGGCCGTGCCTCCTACCAGTTCGGCGATCACTCCCAGCCATTTGCCAAGCCTGAAGCGAATGCCATAATCGACATCTGGCCAGCTCAGATCCACCATATTGCTCGTCACATTCAGGCGCAGCTCGATATCGGGATGCGCCTGGCTGAATTTGGTGATCCGTCAGATCAGCCAGCGCGAGGCAAAGACGCTCCCGACGGTGAGGTTCAACATCTTCTCGTCGTTCCTTTTCAGACTCGCCAGCCCTTCGGCCAGCCCGGTAAACCTCGCCGTCAGCTGCGGCAGCGCGACTTTGAGTACCGGCACGGGCTTAAGGCCGCTCGACGTGCACTCAAACAATTCCATGCTCAGCCGCTCCTCGGCCCGCCGCAAATGCCAGCTCATCGCGCCAATGGTCACCCCAGTTCTTCGGCCGCTGGTGCCAGCGCGCCGCGCTGTGCCACAATTTCTATCGCCCGCAATGCGTTCAGCGGAATGGGGAAGGGTTTTGCATATAGTTTTTCTATATCTCTCTGGCGACTTTGTCCATTCTGCTTCCCCGTGTGCCGGGGCCATGTGAGCATCCACAAGCAACGCAAGACCCAAAGAAGGTCACAAAATGTCTAGCCTTTCCAAACTCGCGCGCCGCCTCGTCGCGCGCACCAGCCCCATAACCCCGCCCATCCGGGATATGGCCGCTGTCGCTGCGCGATTGGGCGGATCTACCCGTGCCTCATCCCCGTTCGGAACATACGTCGTTCTGAAGCCACATTCGGGACGTTCAAGAGAGACAACGCGTTTCTCGAAGATGTCCCAAATGATCCGTTCTCTCGCCGTTCTGACCGTCCTGGCCCTTAGCCTCAATCCCGCCATGGCGCAGGACGCCACACCGGCCACAGCCCCCGATATCGTGGTCGATCCGGCTGCGCCCATTCCCGCCATCTCTAAGCAGAACGATCTGATGACCGGCTTTTTTGCTACCATGGCCGTCATCAAGATTTGTGCCATCGATGTGCCTCAGGCTATTAAGGATAGCATGAGCGGCGATCAGACGCGGCTTGAAGCTAGCGTCGGCCTTAATGCCAATACCGCGGCGCTGGCCTATTCTAAGATCAAATCCGCCGTAGAGAAGACCAATCCCGATTGCACGCCGGGCAGCGCCGATCTGGCGAGCGTCGAGGCGGTGAGCAAAATCTACGCCGATGCTGCCGCCAAGACGACTGCGGCCGAAACCGCCGCCGGCGTCGCAACCCCTGCGCCCGCTGCGCAATAGGCCTGATCCCGATGAGGCTATGTGCCTCATCACATCGCCTGCCTGCCGCTACTCGCAGATCTGCGCGGTGCAGCTTTGGCCGTGGCAGCCCAGATCGAGATGGATATGGTCATCATGGTCGGCATTGGTCTCAAGCCCTCGCACCGTGGTGAAGAGACCGCAGGTCGCGTCATGCGCCAGCTGCAGCAGCCGACCCGCCAGCACATTGCCCGGCAGCCAGTCCATCTTGACCGCGATGGTGCGGCCATCGGCCAGCTCAAATCCGCTGACATCAAGCACATTGGCCATGTCATGTTCTGATACCCGCTCCGTCGGCTGGTTATTGCGCATGCGGCAGACATAGCCCGGCCGCTATTGATCTGCGCTGGGCTGCTGCCCAGTACGGTGCCCGCATAGCCATCCACCGTTTCCAACCAGCTGGGCAGGGTGCTGGCCATGGCGCAATCGGTGATGACCGGGCTTGAGAACGGCACTATCCGGCCGCGCATCAGCACCGCGCTCATCTCCAGCGGCGATTGCGCCCCGCATTGACCCTCGGTGATCGGCAGCAGTATGCAGATCGCGACTAGTCCCTGCGGCACGGCAGAGCAAGCCTCATGATATACCCGCGCCACGTCAGCGCTGTCGTTACTGCCGTCATCGGCACTGGCATCAGCCGCCGGCACTGGCTCGGCCACTGGCGCCGCTGCCGGTTCGGTCACTGCCGGTGTTGCCTTGGGCGCAGAATCCGAAAAATCCGGTCGTGGTAGCGGGATCGGCGGCGCTACTGAGGCAATTGTGGGCCTGACGACCATTGGCGGCGTCGGAGCCTTGGATACGCTACCGGGCGACTTGTTCCGGTACTTTTGGTCACTGTGGTGGTCTTTGCCGGTCCGGTAAGCTGGTCCGCTAAATCCTGCAATGACGTCAGCCAGTCCTGCGCCGGGGCCTGTGGGGTGGGCAATAAAAGGGCGACAGGCCGGAAGCAATACCCCTCTCAAGCCTCACCCCAGCCTTGGCTGCTCAAACGCGCGGTTAACCTGCGTGAAACCATCTTTGCGTGCCCTTTGGCATCTGCTATCAGGCCACCCATGACAACGCCGCTTTCCCACATTCGCAATTTTTCCATCGTCGCCCATATCGATCATGGCAAGTCCACCCTCGCCGATCGGCTGATCCAGCTCACCGGCGGGCTGGACCTGCGCGAGATGAAGGCGCAGGTGCTCGATTCCATGGATATCGAGCGCGAACGCGGCATTACCATCAAGGCGCAGACAGTGAGCCTGAAATATCATGCGCTCAATGGCGAGGATTATATCCTCAACCTGATCGACACCCCCGGTCACGTCGATTTCGCCTATGAGGTCTCCCGCTCCATGGCTGCCGTCGAAGGCAGCTTGCTGGTTGTTGACGCCAGCCAGGGCGTTGAGGCCCAGACCCTGGCCAATGTCTATCACGCGCTCGACGCCAATCACGAGATTGTCTCAGTTCTCAATAAGGTTGATCTGCCCGCCGCCGATGTGCCGCGCGTCAAGCAGCAGATCGAGGACGTCATCGGCATCGATGCCTCCGAAGCGCTGGAAATCTCGGCCAAGACGGGCCTAGGCATCGATACCGTGCTCGAGGCTATCGTCCACCGCCTGCCGCCCCCCAAGGGCGACATCAAGGCCCCGCTCAAGGCGCTGCTGGTCGATAGCTGGTATGATGCCTATCTCGGCGTCGTCGTGCTGATCCGCGTCATCGATGGCACCGTGCGCAAGGGCCAGAAGATCCGCATGATGGCCGCCAATGCCGCTTATGAGATCGATCGTGTCGGCGTCTTCACCCCCAAACTAGTGGAAATGCCCGAGCTCGGACCCGGCGAACTCGGCTTTTTCACCGCCTCGATCAAGGAGGTGGCCGATACCAATGTCGGCGACACCGTCACTGACGACAAAAAGCCCACCGCCCACGCGCTGCCCGGTTTCCGCCCGGCGCAACCCGTGGTGTTCTGCGGCCTGTTCCCCGTCGATGCCAGCGACTTTGACGAGCTACGCGCCGCCATGGGCAAATTGCGCCTCAACGACGCCAGCTTCTCCTACGAGAAGGAAACCAGCGCCGCCCTGGGCTTTGGCTTCCGCTGCGGCTTTTTGGGGCTTTTGCACCTCGAAATCATCCAGGAGCGCCTCAGTCGCGAGTTCGATCTCGATCTGATCGCCACGGCTCCCTCGGTGGTCTACGAAATAGCCATGCGCGATGGCTCCTCCCTCCATCTGCACAATCCCGCCGATCTGCCCGATATGATGCAGATCGAGGAAATCCGCGAACCCTGGATCAAGGCGACCATTCTCACGCCCGACGAATATCTCGGCTCGATCCTCAAGCTCTGCCAGGATCGCCGCGGCATTCAGCGCAATCTGAGCTATGTCGGCAATCGCGCCATGGTCGAATACGACCTGCCGCTTAATGAAGTCGTGTTCGATTTCTATGATCGGCTGAAGTCGATTTCCAAGGGCTATGCCAGCTTTGACTATTCCCTGGCTGATTATCGCGTCGGCGATCTGGTCAAGCTATCCGTGCTGGTCAATGCTGAGCCCGTCGATGCTTTCTCTATGCTGGTGCACCGCACCGTCGCCGAGGGCCGTGGCCGGCTGATGTGTGAAAAGCTCAAGGAGCTGATCCCGCCCCATCTGTTCGTCATTCCCATCCAGGCAGCCATCGGCGGCAAGATCATCGCCCGCGAAACCGTCCGCGCCATGCGCAAGGACGTGACGGCAAAGTGCTATGGCGGCGACGCCACCCGCAAACGCAAGCTGCTCGAAAAGCAGAAAAAGGGTAAAGCCCGCATGCGCCAATACGGCAATGTCGAAATCCCCCAGGAAGCCTTCATCAAGGCCCTCAAGATGGGCGAAGAATAGGCTTCTGCAAAGAGCGGTGCACCACGCTTCCACACCCACCGCTCGTCACCCTTGGTCTTGAGCCGATGGCTCTATACTAGCCGAAACTGCGCGTAATTAAAGACTCCTCGGATTAAACCCGAGAATGACAACGTCTAAAGAAGCCCCCTTCCCAGCCCTCCCCTTGAAGAGGGGGCTGCATGGCGCTCCGGGCACCATCGCGCCAACCCAACCGCTCTCTCCCGCTCCCTTCAGGGGCTTCGATCCGGCCCGCGGGGCAAATCGCGCCGGTGGCGCGATTTGAGGGAAAGACCTTGAGCGCTATGTGCGAATG
>JALBVE010000083.1 GCA_025050575.1 Candidatus Devosia symbiotica | reverse complement strand
GGGCGGGGTTGGACTCGTGATCCAGCCATCACAACTATCGCTTTGCTCAAATCCGGCGACGCGGATATTTTCCTGCCATGAACAAGCCTGTCGCTCTGCGTACCGCTCGCTCGGTTTGCCCGCACGATTGTCCATCAGCCTGCGCGCTGGACGTCGACATTCTTGATGATCACACCACTGGCCGCGTCCGTGGCATCAAGGACGATCCCTATACCGCCGGCGTCATCTGCGAAAAAGTCGCGCGCTACGCCAAGCGCGTGCACCATCTAGACCGGCTAACCCAGCCGCTGCGCCGCACTGGCCGCAAGGGTAGCGATCAGTTCACTCCGATCTCCTGGGACAAAGCGCTCAACGAAATTACCGCGCGCTTCACCGCTATTGAAGCCGAACACGGCGCCGAGGCCATTTGACTCCATTACTATGCCGACACCATGGGCCATGTGCAACGCGACGATATTGATCGCCTGCGCGTCGCCAAGGGCTATTCCCGACAATATGACACCATCTGCACCGGCGCCGCCTGGCTTGGCTATATCGCCGGCATCGGCATGCTTGGCGGCGTTAATCCCGAGCAAATGGCCGAAAGCGATTGCGTCGTCATCTGGGATACCAATGCGGTGCACATCCAGGTCAATGTCATGATCCACGCCATCCGCGCCAAAAAAGAACGCGGCGCTAAGCTGGTGGTCATCGATATCTACCAGATCGCTACCCAGGCTCAGGCCGATCTGGGCCTAGTTCTGCGTCCCGGCACCGACGGCGCTCTGGCCGTCGCGGTCATGCACATCCTGCTGCGTGATAATCTCGCCAACCGCGCATATAAGGCCAAATTCACCGATTTCGGCCCTGATTTCAAGGCCCATCTGGCCGATAAGACCCCTCAATGGGCCGCCGATATCACCGGTCTCAGCGTGGCCGAGATCACCGAGTTTACCCATCTCGTCGGCACCACGCCAAAATCCTATTTCCGCCTTGGCTATGGTTTTGCCCGCCAGCGCAACGGCTCCACCGCTATGCATGCCGCGCTCTGCATCCAGGCTATGATCGGCGCTTGGCAGCATCGCGGCGGCGCCATCTTCACTGGCAACACCGGGGCGCTCAAGGGCGGCGGTCCGGTCCAGGCGATGATCGTGCAAAACACCAATCTAGCTTCGGTCGCGCCCGACCAGAACCTGACACGCCGGGGCCTCGAACGCGAAGACCTGTTCCTGGTTGTGCATGAGCAGTTCATGACCGAAACGGCCGAGCTGGCCGATATCGTGCTGCTCGCCACTATGTTCTCGAACACAATGACTACTACACCCACGTGCTTTACGCCTCGGCTGTCATCACATGCCCCGATCAGACCTGCTCAAATCATGAGGTCATCAACGCTCTGGCGCTCCGCCTCGGACTGGACGATGACAGCTTTCGGACCACCGATCGAGACGTCATCACCGACACCTTCAGCCGCTCCGGCTATCCCAGCCTGGAACAGGTCAAAATCACCGGTTTCGTTGATCGCAAACGCCCTGATGCGGTCGCCCGTTTCGCCGATGGCTTTGCCTGGCCCGACAAGCGCTTCTGCTTTGCGCCAGACTGGCAGGATGTGGCCGGTCGGGAGAGCTATCTCTGGGTCTGCAATCCGGCCGACATGCGGCGCTTTGCCGCCCAATTGTTCTATCACCAAAGCGGCAAACGCCGCATACCCGTTCCGCCTCGTCACTAGCCCGGCGCGCGGCTTCCTCAATTCAAGCTTCAATGAGACCCTAGCAGCTAGAAGCGCGAGGGTGCGCTATCGGTATTCATCCATCCCGATGATGCGGCTCGGCTTGGTATTGCCGAGGGCGATTTCGTCACCATCGGCAACTGGCACGGTACGGTTGATCTGACCGCTTGTATCCGCATCGGCCTGCCCACCGGCGTGCTGATCGCGGTATGGATCAGGCATGCCGATTGAGTTGGGAGTCTTGAGATACTGAATTTTTTGCCGTATTATTTCGAACCCACTGCGTTTACTCTCCCCTTGTGGGGAGAGAAGCGAGATAGGACTTAGCCCGCCAAGTCCGTGATCGAGCAAGGTGGGGGTGTCTACTTACGCCACTAGCATCGCGCAGACGCCTTCAGAAATAAGCCCCCCAAAAAAAGAAATACCCGGTCATCATCAGCCCATATACAATCACTGCCAGGCGGACCCAGTGGGTGGGAATGTGATGCGCATTGCGGGCCGCCAGATAGTCTCCAATCACCACGCCGACCAGAGCGATGCTGCTATGGTACTAGTCGATCGAGCCATTGAACGCAAAGCGTCCGACCGCCACCAGCGCCACAATGGTCGAAATATAAAGTTTGAGCCCGTTCATGGCGTGGATGTCGCTCATCCCAGCCGTGGTCAGAAACGCCAGCAGCAGAATGCCCAGTCCGGCATTGAAGAACTCTCCATAGACGCAGATGATGGCCAGGAATGCCAGCATCAGGTCTCTGCCCACCAGCTTCATGCCGCGCCCGTCACCGCTGCGCGCTGCCAGCAGACTGTTGAGCTGATTACCAAAGGCAAACAGCAAGACCGCAAAACCCATCAGCCAGAGCACGACCAGCGCAAAAGTGGCGTTAGACACTACCACTAGCAGCAGGTCTGTCCCCACATAGCCGAACACCGCTGCGAAGGCGCCATAGAGCACCAGCAAGTGCTTCTGCTGCGCCATGGTGTGCCAATAGCCAAAGGCACCACTGGCATAGCCGGGCAGGGCAGCAAAAGTATTGGACGCATTGGCCATCATGGGCAGCGTGCCAACAAACAGCAATGCTGAAAAGACGATGAACGAGCCGCTGTCTGCCAGCGAATTGAATGCCCCGCCGACTAGGCTTGCCACGAGCAAAATCAATATTTCAAGCATGATCACAGGTCTCTCCTCCTCCCCCTTCAGGGGGAGGGTAGGGTGGCGCCCTTCCTTCAGGGCAAGGATGGCTAGGATTCGTCGCCTCTCCCGCCCATACGCGCTCACAGCTACCCTGCCCAACACATTTGTCTGATGGTGCTCATCAGTATCGCTGATTACATCCCGGTCATTCAGTTGATAAAACCTGGCTTCAGGATCATATTGCATCCGGGTCGCTAGCACCTGCCGCTCGCCAGAAGCAATTCTGCTGGTGAAGTCCAGCCTCCGAGCAAGAAACGAACCCAGGTTCATCTTTGCGAGACTCTTCGCAGGTTCCCATGCAACAGACGGCTCATGCAAATGAGAGATCCTGTTATGTCGTTTTCCCTTGATACCCTGTCCGTCCAGACCCTGAAATCTGAAGCCAAGGCCCTGCGCGAGACGCGCGCCAGGGCTGGCTAGCCGCTTGACCCATAGTGCGGCCCTCAAGCAGGTCGCATGCACCCATGGCTACCGCGACTGGAACACCGCCCACGTGACCTTGCCCGATCATGTGGCCATACCCTTCCAGGTCAGCAGCCGGGTCACCAGCTCCTATCTGGAGCAGCCCTTTACCGGCGTCTTAATCGGCGTCCAGATGCTCGGTGACGGCGGTCACAGCAAAATCACCGTGACCTTTGACGAGCCGGTCAATGTCACGCCGGATTTCATATTCGCCGCCTTGCGTCATCGCGTCGTCGCCACGATAGACAGTCATGGCGTGACCTCGGCTCTGCGCGGCAATGGTCAACCGCAAATGGTGGTCAGGCGGGCATAAAAATCCACCTGGCGAGGGCAAGGCAGCACGCTGTTGCCTTTCCATTCATCGTAATATGCCGATATGCCTCAGGCAACGCCAACGACGAATGGATCGGCTATGATCTCCCAGACCAAGCCTATCGAAGCTTACTCACTGCTCGCGCCAAATAAGCAGAAGGTGCACATCATGCTCGAAGAGCTCGGCGTGCCCTATAATTATCACTGCATCGATATCGGCAAGGGTGAGCAGTTCACGCCTGAATTTCTGGCTATTTCGCCCAATAACAAGATCCTGGCTATCGTCGATCCGGAAGGGCCGGGCGAGGCGCCCGTCTTGATCTTTGAATCCGGGGCAATTCTGAAATATCTTGGTCTCAAATTCGGTCAGTTCTACCCCAGCGACCCGCGCGAACAGATCAAGATCGATGAATGGCTGTTCTGGTAGGTTGATGGCTTCGGGTCCATGATCGGCCAGAACAATCACTTCAGCGTCTATGCCTCCGAAAAAGTCCCCTACGCCATCAAGCGCTACAGTGATGAAACCCATCGTCTGCTCTGCGTTCTGGACACCCAGCTCGCCGGCAAGGACTTCATTACCGGCCGGTATTCCATTGTCGATATTGCCAGCATTGGCCGAGCCCAGGGCTGGGAGCGTCTACGGCATCGACAAGGCCGAGCTCAAGAATTTCGCGGGCTGGATCCAGCACTTCAACGCCTGCCCGGCCGTGGCCAGTGGCCTCAATGTTGGCAAGGATGCGCCACTGAATCTGGCTAATGACCAAAGGCGCCTAGAAGGTGTTGTTTAACCAGCGCTAGAGGGCCCTTGCCACAGGGTCCAGGACGATTTTCGCCGCCACGATCTGCTGGCGGCATGGCCGTATGCGACGATCTTATGCGCTTGGGGCGCTCATGGCCAAAAACCGCTTGCTTTCGGCCACCTCGCCCGCTATCCACCCCCCTGCCGGAGAGGTGGCCGAGTGGTCGAAGGCACGCCCCTGCTAAGGGCGCAGATAGGAAACTGTCTCGTGGGTTCGAATCCCATCCTCTCCGCCATCCCCCTTATGCTCCGTAAATCATTGAAATCATTGATCTTTCCGAAGTGTTGATTTCGGCTCATGCCCCCGCTTCGTGCCCACAACACACAGAGAGTTAGTTTACTACGGGCAGACTTAATGGCACTTCCATCTTATGCTCTTGCTGAGTTTGCTTAAGACGAATGGCTAACGCGTGAGAACCTGGACAGAAATGTTGAATAGCCTGGAGTCGCCACTTTATAGAGATTTTCGAGACACTGATATTTACTTTTTAATAGCACTACTTCTTTCCAACTATATTAATTCTTTTTGCTTTGAGAAAATAGTAAAGAACAATGAAGTCTTATTGTCGAATCCATTGTTGATGAATGACTTAGAGGAAATTCGGTTTGGGATAAATAATAGAACAAGGTTATTTGTGGAGAACAAGGATATCTAGGCGCCTCCTCAGTAAGGAGGCGCATCAGAAATTTAAGAATACACTATAGTCAGTGCACTATAACTTCGATAAGAACCACGTCTTCGACACTTACATTTTGTATTTTTGCGAGCACGGTAGGGTCAAACTCGACGGCCTGCTCTCGATGTGAAGAGGCTATGGCGACTCAGGACGCGGAATAGTGGTTATTTTTGACGGTAGTATACTATCTAAGACCCAAAACAGCCCACTTATCGTGTCAAAGGTCACTATTCGCTACCGAAGAGCAACGTCACTTATGGTTTTCTGATTGTGCCGCACGGTTCGCTCAGGTGATTGCGGCCGAGCAATACGAAGGTGATGAACTTACCGCAGCAACTTGGGCGCTGTTTTCCCATCTCTGTCTCTATTTCCCTCTTCACGAAGAACCTTGGATTTGCCGAGGAACGGGAATGGCGTATCGCGTACATGCTGGAACGAGACTCCAAACGTAGCGTTGGATACTCGCCTAGAGTATCATAATGGTCCGCGCGGCATCAAGCAAAAATTGAATCTCCCCTTCGTG
>JALBVE010000082.1 GCA_025050575.1 Candidatus Devosia symbiotica | reverse complement strand
GCATTTTGTCGATGGTACCAGTTAGGCGAGTACTCCGAGCCCGTCGCGACCGATGCTGTTCATTGCAGCGCAAAGCCCTCCACCACTCAAGCTCGAATGAGGATTCCTCTGGACTCTGCCAGATCTTGGTCCTCGACCTAGTATGGAAGATTCAATCGCTAATCAACATACAAGTTATTTCATGTTGTATGATGACTTTAGATTCGCACGACCCCTGCACCCGCGACAAGTAAAAGCGCCGCCGAGAAACCCAGCGGCGCTTTACACATTGGCGATGTCAAACCTGTGATCAGATGTGGATCGCGCCGTCTCCAAGCGACAGGGCCGCTTCGCGCACGGCCTCCGACAGGGTCGGGTGAGCATGGGTCGAGCGAGCCAGATCTTCGGCGGCACCGGAAAATTCCATCAGCACCACCAGTTCATGGATCATCTCGCCAGCATTCTTGCCCACGATATGCGCACCCAGTACCCGATCAGTTTCGACATCGGCCAGAATTTTCACGAAGCCCTGCGTCGCTAGCATGGCCTTGGCACGGCCATTGGCGCTGAACGGAAATTTGCCGATCTTGTACTCAATGCCCTCGGCCTTAAGCTCATCCTCAGTCTTGCCGACCGACGCCACTTCGGGATTGGTGTAGACCACCGACGGGATCGCCGCATAATTCACATGACCCGCCTGACCCGACAGGATTTCGGCAACCGCGATACCCTCGTCTTCAGCCTTGTGTGCCAGCATCGGCCCGGCAATCACGTCACCAATCGCGTAGATGCCGTCGACCGACGTCTTGTAATGATCATCCACCCGCACCCGGCCACGCTCGTCCAGCGCCACCCCGACAATGTCGAGGCCCAGCCCATCGGTATGGGGTTTGCGGCCGATTGCTACTAGAACCACATCGGCATCCAGCAATTCGGCAGCGCCACCCTTGGCTGGCTCCACGCTAACCTTGAGCGACCCGTCGTCCTTCTTGTCCACACTGGACACCTTGCTCGACAGCTTGAATTCGATGCCCTGCTTTTGCAGCATGCGCTGGAACTGCCACGTCACTTCGCTATCCATGTCCGGCAGGATGCGATCAAGATATTCGACCACGGTCACCTGGCTGCCCAGGCGCGCCCAGACCGACCCGAGTTCGAGCCCGATCACTCCAGCGCCAATGACCAGCAGCTTGCCGGGCACCTTTTCCAAATTTAGCGCCCCGGTCGAGGTTACGACCTTTTTCTCGTCGATTTCGATGCCAGACAGATTGGCCGAAACCGACCCTGAAGCAATCACGATATTCTTGGTTTCGATCTCGATCATCGCGCCATTCTGCGGCGTCACATGAACCTTGCCAGGGGCGGCAATGGTGCCGATACCCTGGAAAGCGGTGACCTTATTTTTCTTGAACAGATAGTCCACCCCGCCGACATTGGCCGCGACCGTCTTGGTCTTGTGGGTCATCATCTGCTTCAGGTTTAGCACCGGCGCGGGAATATCAATCCCCAGCGCCTTGAAACCGTGCCCGGCCTCCTCGAACAGTTCCGAAGCGTGCAGCAACGCCTTGGATGGAATGCAGCCAATATTCAGGCATGTGCCGCCATGGGTTGCCCATTTCTCGACCACATCGACCTTCATACCAAGCTGCGCCGCACGGATCGCTGCGACATAGCCGCCCGGACCCGAGCCGATGATGGTGAGGTCGAAAACGTCTGCCATTGGAAGACCTAAAACTGGTTAGTGTTGTTGCGCGAGTGCGACATGCACCGCCAATAGGATGAAGATAATTCCGATGACCCGATTAAATCACCTGCCAAAGCGAAAAAACCCTATCATAAAGATAGGTCGAGACCAATGCGAACCAGGCAAAAAGCATGATGCTCATGCAGACCACATAGATCACCTTGATGTCCCCTCCCGTATGCGCCGAGACCAGACTGGTGAAAAGCGTCAGCAAGAACAACACGGCCTTGGGATTGAGCAAATTGGTCAGAAAACCCAGTGCAAAAGCTAAGAAATCGCCGTGCCACGCCACGATAAGTTCATTGTCCACCGGCGGCTTGTGCGGCGGACTACGCAACGCCGAAATGGCCAGATAGACCAGATAGGCTGCGCCCAGCCACTTTAGGCTGTTGAACAGCAGTAGCGACTGCCTCGCGATCACGCCGACACCCAACAGGGTGTAGCTGCCATGCACCAGAATTGGGGTGGCGATTCCAGCCGACGTAAACAGGGCCGCGCTCGATCATGGGCGATTGATTGCAGCAACACCATGGCGAAGTCAGCGCCTGCAATAACAGCATTAATGGCGAAAGCCAGCATCAGGCCGGTAAATTCGAGCCAGGGAAAGTCCATCGGGCACCCAACCAGACTATCATCCCGGCCAAGCGGATCATTCTCTAGTTTAGCGAGTTCTGCCCAATTGGCAAACCGCCATTCGTCGGACGCTAGTGCGCGACGATCTCCTGCGCCTGCTTCAGGGGTCCCGGCAAGCTCTGGTCGATATCGAGCGCGCCGCTATTGACCTGTTCGAGCAAGGCCCGGCAGAAGCTGTCCTTGTCGTCGGCCTGATTATAGGCGCCCATGATCTGGGTGCCGCCATAGGTTTCAGCTGCCTCGACTTCTTCCGGCGTACCGCCGCCCAGCCGCTCAGCCACCCGGTCTGCCAGTTCCAGAAATCCGACATTGCGCAGATACCAGTTGTCGTTGGCCTGCCGGTAGGCGCTGTCGAGTCCGGTTGTTTCATAGCAATGTGTGGTCATCACCGACACAATTGCTCTGGAACCGTGAAAAGCCATGAGATCGCCAACCAGTTTGGGGTCAGCGACATCCTGGGCATGGGCGGGGACAAGAGCGGCGAGACAGATGACGGCGGAACAGATCAGAGGACGCAACAGGCGCTCTACTCTCAACAATATCACGGCAACAGATCATCTCAGCTGACTGCCAGACGCTAACACACTGTTAGCATCGAGATGGACGGGCATCACGATAGTGCAAGAAAAAGGGGCCCGCCGCACCGGACCCCGGTAACTTGCATGCCAATGCGGCGATCTAAAGATCGAGCACCAGGCGTTCCGGCGATTCTAGGCTTTCCTTGACCCGCACTAGGAAGGTCACGGCTTCCTTGCCGTCCACGATCCGGTGGTCATAGCTCAGCGCCAGATACATCATCGGATGGATCACGATCTGACCATCGACAACCACCGGCCGGTCCTGGATCTTATGCATGCCCAGAATACCCGACTGCGGGGCATTCAGGATTGGCGTGCTCATCAGCGAGCCATAAACGCCACCATTGGAGATGGTGAAAGTGCCGCCCTGCATATCGGCCATCGACAGCTGACCGTCACGGGCCTTCTTGCCCAGCGCATTGATCGCCTTTTCGATATCAGCAATGCTCATCTGGTCGGCATCGCGCACCACCGGCACCACTAGACCCTTTTCAGTGCCCACGGCGACGCCGATATTGGCGTACTGCTTGTAGATCAGGTCGTCCCCATCAATCTCGGCATTGACCGCCGGGATTTCCTTGAGGGCATGCACCACGGCCTTGGTAAAAAAGCCCATGAAGCCGAGCTTAACGCCATGCTTCTTCTCGAACAGCTCCTTGTACCGGGTCCGCAGGGCCATCACCGGCGCCATGTCCACCTCATTGAAGGTGGTCAGCATGGCGGCCGTGTTCTGGGCATCTTTGAGGCGGCGCGCAATAGTCAGGCGCAGACGCGACATCTTCACCCGCTCTTCGCGTACCGCTCCGTCTGCCGTTGATGGCGCACGCGGCGCCACAGATGTCTTGGCCTCGACCGGCTTGGCAGCCGGCTCAGCAACAGGCGCAGCAGCGATCTTGCTCATGGCTGACAGCATGTCTTCCTTGAGCACCTGGCCGCGCTTGCCCGAGCCGGCGATATCGCCAACATCTAGGCCCTGCTCGGTGGCTAGCTTCTGGGCCGACGGTGCCGGTGCCATGCTGATAACAGCAACAGCAGGCGCCACAGCTACAGGCGCTTCGGCCTTGACTGGTTCTGTAGCAGGCTTGGGGGTCACGACAGTGCCAGCGCCACCAATAGTGCCCAGCAAAGCCCCGACATCAACCGTTTCACCCGGCCGGGCAAAGATGGCTTCAAGCACACCTGCGGCAGGCGCGGGAACCTCGATGGTGACTTTGTCGGTTTCCAGCTCGACGAGCGGCTCATCGGCGGCGACAGTATCGCCAACCTGCCTGAACCACTGTCCGATAGTGGCTTCAGTGACGCTTTCGCCCAGCGTCGGCATGCGGATTTCAGTCGACATGTGTAGTCCTTTTATTGCGCGAAGGCCTCATCGAGGAAGGCCTGCAACTGTGCCAGATGCGTCCGCATCAAGCCTGTGGCCGTAGAGGCAGAGGCCGGACGGCCAGTATAGCGCACGCGCTGACCTGTCCGCCCCATCTGATCGAATACCCATTCAACATAGGGCTGAATAAACGCCCAGGCACCCATATTCTTGGGTTCTTCCTGGCACCAGATGATCTCAGCATTCTTGAACCGGTTCAACTCGTCCAACAGCGCCTTGGCCGGGAACGGATAGAGCTGTTCGATACGCAGCAGATAGATATCATCAATGCCCTTCTTCTCGCGATCTTCGAGCAGGTCATAATAAACCTTGCCGGTACACAGTACGACGCGGCGGATCTTGTCATCGCTGACAAGCTTGGTGGTTGTCTTTGGCGCGCCCGGCGCCTCGGCATCATCCCACAGCAGACGGTGGAACACCGAATCGGCGCCCATTTCGACCAGGCCCGAGGTTGCGCGCTTGTGGCGGAATAGGCTCTTGGGCGTCATCAGGATCAGCGGCTTGCGGAAGTCGCGTTTCACCTGGCGACGCAGGGCGTGGAAGTAATTGGCCGACGTGGTGCAGTTGGCAACCTGCATATTGTCTTCCGCACAAAGCTGCAGGAAGCGTTCAGGTCGCGCCGAGGAATGCTCGGGGCCCTGCCCTTCATAGCCATGCGGCAACAGCATCACCAACCCGCTCATACGAAACCACTTGCGTTCACCCGAGGAGATGAACTGGTCGATCACCACCTGAGCGCCGTTAACGAAGTCACCGAACTGGGCTTCCCAGATGGTCAGTGCCTTGGGTTCGGCCAGCGAATAGCCATACTCAAAACCCAGCACAGCCTCTTCCGACAGCATCGAATTGATGACTTCGTAGCGGCACTGCTCGGGGTCGAGATTATTGATCGGGGTATAGGTCTTGTTGTCAATCATCTGATCATTGAGAACCGAGTGGCGCTGGCTGAACGTACCGCGTTCGACGTCCTGACCGGACAAGCGCACTGGATGGCCCTCGGTCACCAGCGTACCAAAGGCCAGCGATTCTGCCGTTGCCAAATCAATGCCTTCACCCGATTCAATCGCCGACAGACGGTTGTCCATGAAGCGCTTGACCGTCTTGTGGACATTGAAGCCTTCTGGAATCCGCGACAAATCGGTACCGATCTTGACCAGGCGCGCAATATCGACACCAGTTTCGCCGCGGCGTGGACCTTCCTGATCAGCGGGGCGGAAATCCTTCCACGCGCCATCAAGCCAGTCAGCCTTGTTCGGGCGGTAGTCCTGGCCAGCCTCGAATTCCTTTTCCAGCGTCGCGCGCCAGTCAGCCTTGAGCTGATCGACTTCGGCCGCCGTTAGCAGGCCTTCGCCCACCAGTTTTTCGGCATAGATCTCGAGCGTGGTCTTGTGCGCGCGAATCTTGGAGTACATCAGCGGCTGGGTGAAGCTGGGCTCGTCGCCTTCATTGTGGCCGAAGCGGCGATAGCAGAACATGTCGATCACGACAGGCTTGCCGAATTTCTGGCGATATTCCACGGCTACCTTGGCTGCGAACACCACAGCTTCGGGATCGTCCCCGTTCACATGCAGAACCGGCGCCTCGAT
>JALBVE010000081.1 GCA_025050575.1 Candidatus Devosia symbiotica | reverse complement strand
AATGCGCGCGGCACGAGCACCTCTCCCGCTGTTCAGGGCAAAGAGCCACACCAGAACAGCCACGAAGAACAGCCCAAGGTATATCACATAGCTCGCGGTTCCCTTGTCCGCCCAAAGCTCATATCTCGGCCACGCAAAAATCAGGACCGCACAGACCATGGCCTCCGTGCGCGTCAGAGCGTTCAGTCTCCCGGCAGTTGACACCAACGCGAATGCGTCTAGCAGTCCGGCCGCCAAGGTAACAATCTGGATGGATGCAATGAGCATATCCGTGGTGTTTGCGACGGTGAACAAGGCGAATTCGAAAGGATGTCACGCGTTCAGGAAATACTGCAGATCGATCGAATCGATGGGTTTGAGAACGAAGTTGAGCCAGTCGTCGGCGAACAGACATTGATTGAGCAGAAGTGAAAACTGGGCAAGCACGACTAGCGCCGCCACCGTGAGCAGCGCCCTTTTGGCCAGCTCCGCCGGTTGCAAGGAAGGGAATGCACTCATACGCGCAGCCGGCGCCGCCAGTCATCATTATCAGACCCCGGTAGAGCTGGGACCGCATTAACCGGCCACTGCCGTCTATTTCTTTGTCGCTTTGAGATAGTACTGCGCACCAATTGGCAAATAGCCGAAGACAGCATCGACGACCGACAAGAAGGGCCCCTTTGGCGGCACGGTGAACATCGTGCGCGTAAGGACGTCGTTGAAACCAGCATTTTTGAAGAGCCTACGCATGACATAGGGCTTGAGCAGAACAGCATCTTTGTCGATCACGCAGGATCGGACAATATACTGGGTCGCAGGGTTATAGGGATTGTGCTCAAAAACCATGCTAATGCCGCCTGACTTCAGGACCCGGTGCATTTCGGCAACGAAGCTGAGCCACTGCTCGGGGGGCACGTGATGCATCACCGTAATCGTAAATACTACATCGAAGCTATTGTCGGCATAGGGCAGTCGCTTGCCATCGTAGCTTGAATACTCCACCCAAGAGTGACGCTTTGCAGCCATGTCCACGCTAGCCTTGGAGACGTCAGTTCCATGAAGTGAATGAAAAATGTCTTTGAGACCGGGATGATAGCCACCCAGGCCACAACCCAGATCGAGGACGTCAAGCTTGCCAACATCGCCAAACTGCGCATTTGCGAGAGCCAGCAGCATGTCGCGTTTCTTGTCGATGAAGAACTGGTGCTCCATGCCAGAAAATGCCAAGGACTGACCGATTTCTTGCTCGTAACTCTCGGTCAAACGGTCAAAGTCGTCGGCGACTTGCTCCTGGGTTACCTGGTTTGCGTCCTGTCCGTTGCCGGTCTCATTACTCATTGCGTATATCCATTATCTGTCGACTGACTAAAAAAGGGGGGAAGCCTGCGCAGAGGCCTCAGTGCCTCTTTTGTCCGTCATTAAGGACGAATATTTTTCGTGGTTACTATTTCGTCGAAGCAAATACCCAGCGCTTGAAGATTACATAGTTTGCAATCGGCAGAACGAGGCAGACGACAATCGCCCCAACAAGATAGGGCAATCCCAACATGCGGGTAAAATAGCGCATGCTCCCGTACGATACCGCGAAACCGAACAGCGACGTGACCGTGAAGCGCAATATCTGGGCGCGCGTGTCGCTAGACACCCGAAAAGTAAATCGACTCTGCAGGAGATAGGAAAATAGCAGGGAGATCGCGTAGCCCACTACCGAAGCGGTTATCGGATCAAGTCCCGCCAGTTGCACAAGTGCCATGGTGAGGACAAAATAGACCGCCGTTGATGACAAACCAGATACCCCGAATCGGACCACCTGCAGGATCCGTTCCGACGGAACCCACGCCACCAATCCACCACCGGCTGCCATACGCTCGCGCGGCGATTCTACCATAATTTCCACGGTGCTTGGCCCGAAGACCACAGCACCTCGAGCTCTCGCTGGTCGCGCAAGGTATCCATTGGCTTCCAGAAGCCCGTATGTTTGAAGGCTGCAAGCTGGCCGTCAGAGGCCAAGCGCTCCAACGGCGTCCGTTCGAAAACCGTTTGGTCGCCCTCAATATAGTCGAACACAGAAGGCTCAAAGACGAAGAACCCGCCATTGATCCACCCCATTTCGTTGTCCGGCTTCTCATGAAAGCGTCTTACATCGCCGCCGTCGCCCAACTCGAGAATGCCAAACCGGCCAGGTGACGGCACAGTTGTCACGGTAGCCTTACGACTCTGCTGCTGATGAAACGCGATGACCTTGCGAATATCGAGATCAATAACACCGTCACCATAGGTGACACAAAAAGTCTCATCGCCGACATGGCGCGCGATGCGCTTGAGACGGCCACCGGTCATGGTGTCAATGCCGGTGTCAACTAGCGTTACCGTCCAGTGTTCTGAAGCATCACCCAGAAAGTCGATCTTGTTCTTGCCAAGATGCACCTTGATGTCGTAATTCTCGGTGAAATAGTTGACGAAGTAATTCTTGATCTGTGCACCCTTGTAACCACAGCAGATCACGAAATCGGTCAGCCCGGCTGCAGCGTAGATTTTCATGATGTGCCAGAGGATCGGCTTACTACCAATCTCCACAAGCGGCTTTGGCCTAACTTCCGTATGTTCGGCCAGCCGTGTCCCAAATCCGCCAGCTAGAATAACTACTTTCAAAAACCGCTCCAATTCTTGATTATTCAGGCGTGGGTGGCACTATTATCTAGTGCCATCATGTTCATCCGACTACTTGCAGAATTCTGCGCTGCGACATCTGACAGTCACGCAAGCCCTATTAAGCAAACCTAATTTAGCGGCAGCCTCAATTCTGGACCGCATGCCCACATTCCTCTTCACCAAGCGGTCGCGGCACGACAATAACGTCGAGATTGGAAACGGCTTTTGCCACGGTATTTTGATGGTCGAATAGGAGGCCAAAAGCAATCCCTAGTCCTGAAATAAAACTGGGCGGATCACTCTTTGGTCGCAGTGAAACCTCATAAAACAATCCATTAGAGACAACATCGCCAAAGCCATATTGCGGCATGTTTACCGCGTTGCGACAAATCCGAGCGACAGCGGGCGGAAATGCTGGCGATCCGGTCCGGACATAGTCGCCGGTTGCTGGGTCAATAATCTCGAACTGCGACTGGGCAATCAAGGAGTCGGTATCGGCGTGAGCGTTCAGCATACTGCTAGCGTCATAGAATGTGAAGTGCCGACCAAACATGCGATAGGCGTTATCATCCTCGATCAAACCGATCATGGTACCGGGGGGGATCGCCGCAATAGTCGGCGAGTGCACGATGGCGTTGCTTTCGTAGACGTCACCGAGCAATTGCCGTGACGCAGAAACGTCCACCGCCACGAAGAACCCCAGCACTGTTAGGCTGCCAGCCGGGACAAATCGCCCCGGCAAGACGGCCCGCAATACCGCAAACACTAGCATGCCGCCGACAATGGCCAGGGTTGTGGTATGGCGGGTTTCCCACAGACCATGATAGCGCGGATCAATGCCTACTATGACGTAGGGAAACAACGCAGTAATCGCGGCGGCGAAAAGCCCCGCTACTAGCAGCCAGTTCGTGCTGCGAGTGCCTTGCTCCACCGCAATGTCGGTCCTGGTGCGCCGGATCGTCACGACGACAATGATCAAAACGCCGATCGCAATTGCTGCCGCCTCATAGGCATGGCTCGGCGTTGGGAAGAAGACTGGAAAGTCTGGCGCAAGGCGCACAAGTTTCAGCAAGGTGGTCAGCACACCCTCGATCGGACCCATCTGGAACTTATTGTAATTCGTATAGAGGCCGTAGGTCTGCTGAAACAGGGCCTTTGAAATCCAGTAAGCCACAGGCAGGACAAACAGTTCAACATGCAACAAGGACGATCGTATAGCGGGCCATGTGCGGTGCAGGGGGTCGAGGTGGCGAACGGTGAGATAGACGGCAGCGGGTGCCAACCAGAACATGGTCAGAAACGAATTGGTGGAGAACGACAGCAGCAGCAGGATCGCCACAGGAAGGCGCAGCCAGCTCCGGTGGAGGCGTACCGAGATCGTCAGCAAGACAATAGCGATGGCGAAACTCGCTGCCGAAATTGCATAGGGCGTCATGGCCAACGCAAACCGGGCCTGATTAAGCGGCAATGCTGACGTCAACAAGCTCGCCCAAAATGCGTTGGCGCGTGTCCAGCCCACCAGTTGCAGAGCCGCATAGACCGAGAGGGCAACCACGCCCCAGCAGACAAAGCTGATCACCGCCCAGATCATCGGCTTGCCAAAAAAAACGAATGGCGCGGTCATGAAGTATTGTTCTCGGCGACCGACCTGCCCGAACAAATCCCATAGGCCATCGATTCCATATTTGGACAAAACCCAGTCGTCCCAAAATGGCAGATTGACAAAATTATAGGCGCCAAAACACACAAAATAGACAAGAAGAATGATAGATATGTGAGCTATTCTTTTTTGATCAATTATCATGTGTATTGGACAATCCTTAATTTCCAAATACAAAAAGGAGGTCTCTCGTCGGCGCAAATCTTCAGCGTTCCGTTGGCAATGCAGGTTCCGAGCTACCAGCGGCAGCGTTGGCGCGCCCGTCAGCACAGTGCATAGCCGTCTGCACGCAAGTCGGGAACACAATGGCAAGCTTCAGTGTTGCGACCTACAAAACCAAACATACTTGGCGTGCCGCTACGAATTTGTAGCGGCATTTATTCTACTGCAAGACCTCACTTACGCTACTAGCTGTGGAAAGCAACTCTTCGAAAAAGCTAATAGTCCTGACAAGTCCCTCACGCAACTCAACTGTCGGTTTCCACCTCAGGACGTCCCGTGCGATTGTAATATCGGGCTGGCGTTGCTTGGGATCATCAATTGGCAGTTCGGCAAAAGCCACCCTGGATCCAGAATTGACCAGCTCGACGACCAGTTCAGCTAACTGACGAATAGTGAACTCGTTGGGGTTGCCCACGTTGATCGGACCAATAACGGACGCGTCCGTATTCATCAAACGCACCATACCGTCCACAAGGTCGTCAACGTAGCAGAATGAACGCGTTTGACTGCCATCACCATAGATAGTGATGTTCTGCTTCCTTAGGGCCTGAACGATGAAATTTGATACAACGCGCCCATCATTGGGGTGCATTTTCGGCCCATATGTATTGAAAATGCGCATCACCTTGATATGCAATTGGTGCTGGCGACGATAATCAAAGAACAAGGTCTCTGCGCACCGTTTGCCTTCATCATAGCACGAACGTGGTCCAATCGGGTTGACATTACCCCAATACCCCTCGACTTGAGGGTGGGTGTTGGGATCACCGTACACCTCCGACGTCGACGCCTGCAGAATTGGCACCCTTAGGCGCTTTGCGAGACCAAGCATGTTGAGCGCCCCTATCACGCTGGTTTTGGTCGTTTGCACGGGATCAAACTGATAATGCACCGGCGACGCAGGGCAGGCGAGATTATAGATCTGATCAACTTCAACTGAGAGTGGAAATGTTACATCGTGTCGAAGCAGCTCAAAGTTTGGATCACTCAGCAAAGGCAAGATATTTCGACGAGATCCGGTAAAGAAGTTGTCTGCGCAAAGGACTTCATTTCCCTCGGAAAGTAGTCTCTGACACAAGTGTGACCCAATAAAACCAGCACCACCGGTGACAAGAATACGTTTCGACATGTCAAAATTCCCTAGGATTCCTGATAGGCATTGCGCGACACGGTGGGCGGTCTGATTGACGTTGTGACCATCACATCCTGTGAACCAGACGAGCGTGCATAGACCAAGCCCTACGCGCCAGCAAGCCGCATAGGTCATGGTTACACAGCTCTCCTGTTGGCTTAGTTGCATTGACAAGAACCTCCCCGCCCCTGGCGCAGATCTTGCGCGCCGCGAACATGCAAAAAACAAAAATAATTAGGCAGATACCGCCGCCAGAGATTAGGTCTGCCTAAGTCGAGGATAAAGTGACACCTGCCGACGCGAGACGACTAATGCTGGTGTATGCAAAGCTAGCAGCTTCCATTTATGCGCGACGATAAACATTGCCTAGGTCGACCATAATTGGCTTTTCCATAACTGATTTAAGTCGGGAGAGATCCGAGAATCGAAAGGCATTCGACTCAGTTTTCAGAACCAGGCAATCCATTTCGGCGGCTGCATTATAGGTATCCTCGGCATACTCAATTCCGCTGATCGCCCTTCTGGCCATTTCCACCCCCCCCTCAGGATTGAATGCCCTGATCGTCGCCCTGGCGTCGATCAGCGATCGTATGATGGCGATTGGGGGGG
>JALBVE010000080.1 GCA_025050575.1 Candidatus Devosia symbiotica | reverse complement strand
TAGTAAGTAATGCTAGTTTTATTTAGATATATCTAGTTGCAGGTGCCTACCTTACCCCTCAATCGCTATCTCAAGCGCCAAGGTTACTATTTCACGCAGCGAACTCCGCCGTTCCTCTGCGTCGCTCTCGTCGCCGGTGATCAGGGCGCCGGCTATGGTGCGATGGTCAGACCCCTGACGCCAAAGCGGGCGGCCAGCGCACGATCCAATCAACTGCCTATAGTCTGTCTGCGGTCGTTAGAGCGCTGCGGGGAGTTCAGTCTTTTTTTGGTGTAGTCACCCTTGATCGCGCGCTGGCGTTCCCGGTGCAATTCGAGTTGACCGCGCAGCAGGTCAGAAGAGTCTCGCTTCATCTTGAAGGCAATGAAGACTGCTACACTCATGATAATCAGGAGCAATATGAAATCAATGAACGTCATGCCTCTTGAGCCTTGTGCTTTTAATTGGTGGATTCGCCTTACGCAGCTGACCCTCACTCAATGAGCACATCTACAATTTTAGCCAACTGAGAGTAGAGGTTATCCAAGTCCTGTTCAGGGTCGAAATTTGCATTCAGTATAGTGCGTGCCACGAAAAAAGATCTCTTCGCCGACCACGAATACCGTTTTGCATAGATATCGCCATTTGAAGGCGTCAGGAACTATGTTCGCTTGGCAGATCGTGATTGCCTTGTGCCCATGTATTTCTGCGGCGTAGGTAGGTCACATCGTTCTCGGTAAATTGTCCCCCATTGGCCTCGGCGAGAGCGCGCTCTCGGACATGCAGCCTCAATGTCATCCCTATGCCGGGCTCTCGTGCCCCCCCCGAAAGGGAAATAGAGTAGGTTGTACGGCGCGTCTTTAATCAGCATATTGCGCGCATGCTGCGTGGAACCAGGCGGCCTTGTCGCAATTGCGGTCATGCTAAAAATCATAGCGGCCATAATGGCTGGCAGTTCGGCGGCCAGCGTTGCGGCGCGTTGCTCGGCAACGACATCAAGTGCGGTCATCTCGCCCCAAACGATGCGATTAATTGCCCCCTGATCAGCGGAGGCTGACGCGCGCCGACCCCGTAGAGCACCTTGAGCGCATCATTGCGCCTGCCGAGCAGTACCGGACTTGACCGCCACCGCCAGTTCGGCGATGGCGGTAGTATCGTTGCGCGCGACAATATCCTCGGCCGGAGCAATATTGGGCGCTTCGTCGCGCCGGTCGAGAGCGTTGAAGAGTTTGTCGAGCACGGTCATGTCTGGTCCTCGGTTGCTCTGGCGATATAGGAAGCTCGGCCCTCAATCACCACCTCAAGCGCCAGGGTCATCATTGGAACTATCGGTCGAGGCGGCCTGGTCCAGGATCAGATCGCGCATCTTGATCTTGGCATTGATCTTGGCATTGAGCGCGCCACAAGTGCCCACGCGGATCAGCGTCTTTCGGCGATCTATTTAGCGCGCAGCGGGTTGCCGGGCAGCAGCACCGCATCGGCATAGTCGCCAACCTTGGCGTGGTTGCGAGGGGTCATTGGCGGGCTCCGATCTTATGGTTTTTGTCCACTTGGCCAAAGCAATGGCATTGCCGGGGCGGATCGGCAAGCCACCGCGCTCGTCCCCAAGTGAGCGGGAAGAGTCTTGATCTCGACACACCACAGGTCCATTTACGCAGCCGCATCGGGAGATAAGCCAATGGTCGCCAAGATTTTTATCGACGGAGAAGACGGAACAACGGGTCTGCAGATCCGCGAGCGGCTGGCCGGTCGTCGCGACCTTGAGATGATTTCGATTGATCAGGACAAGCGCAAGGATCTTGATGAACGTGCCCGGCTGCTCAATGCAGCCGATATCGCCATTCTATGCCTGCCTGATGATGTCGCCAAACAAAGCGTGTCGCTGATCGACAATGGCACCACGCGGGTGATCGACGCGTCCTCGGCGTTCCGGGTGCATGGCGACTGGGCCTATGGCTTTGCCGAGATGGACAAGGGCCAGGGCGAGGTCATCGCCAAGGCGCGGTTCGTGAGCAATCCTGGTTGTTATCCGCAAGGACCGATTGCCATGCTGCGGCCGCTGATCGAGGCCGGGCTGTTGCCGGCCGCCTATCCGGTCAGCATCAACGCGATTTCCGGCTATAGCGGCGGCGGCAAGGCGATGATCGCCGATTATGAGGCCGCTGGGGCGGCAGCAAGCCACTATGCCCCCTATGGGCTAACTTTCATGCATAAGCACGTGCCCGAAATGACCGCCTATACCAAGCTGGCCAATCCGCCGCTTTTCGTGCCGGCGGTGGGCGATTATGCGCAGGGCATGATCACCTTTGTGCCGCTGCAGCTAGGCCATCTGGGCGTGGTGCCCAGCGGCGCAGAACTGCATGCGGCCATTGCCGACCATTTCGCTGCCATCCCGGACAGTTTTGTCGAGGTGGCGCCCTATGTCGAAATAGCAAGGTCGGATGAACTCGATCCGCAGATCTACAATGACAGCAACATCATGAAGCTGCATATATTTGCCAATGACGCGCGGGCGCAGGCGGTGCTGGTGGCGGTCTATGACAATCTGGGCAAGGGCGCCTCAGGCGCGGCGGTGCAGAATCTGAACCTGATGCTGGGCGTCGATCTACGCACCGGGCTGGCCTAAACCCGCCTCACATTTTGTCTCGCAAATTGCGTCGGTTTTTGGTGTCTAAAACATTAACGCTGACAGCGAGTTAATCTAATAGGCCCGGCAGGGCTGGGTGGCGCTGATCTGGCACGGTTCGTGCAGTGCAGCGTTAGTCTGGGTCTTGTTTTGTGTACCGGATGCCAGTCATTGAGGCCCCGTTCTGTGCGACCAGAGCAGGGTCTTCATGGTTTGGGCGGCCTGCCCTTGTCGCGCGGCGTGGTTGCGCCTAAATTAAGGGGATGAAAACATGGGAACTACAATGAAGGCCGTACTCGATGTGATTATGGTGATCCTCCACCTCTATTGGTGGATGATACTGATCATGATCAGCATGAGCTGGCTGATCTTGTTCAACGTGATTAACACGCGCAACCAGTTCGTCGCCAGCGTCTGGCGGGTGGTTAATCAGTTGACCGAGCCCCTGCTCAATCCTATTCGCCGCGTCATGCCCAATTTCTCGGGCCTGGATATTTCGCCGATCATCCTGTTCCTGGGCATCTTCTTCATCCAGCAGCTAATCCTGCGCTACGGCTATTATTACGTCCCGTAAGGGACCGGCTTGATGGCCGCGTGCTACCGGTTCAGCCCTAGCGGGCTAAGCCTTTTTGTTCGCGCCGCCCCAATGCAGGCCGCTACGCCATTGAGGGCGTCGAACAGCGCAATGATGGCAGCGCCGTGTTGCGGGTGCGGATCAAGTAGATGCTGGACAAGGGCAAGGCCAATGCGGCTGTGATCGGGTTGCTGGCCAAGGCGCTGAGCGTACCCAAATCGTCGATTTCGGTCAGCAGCGGCGACACCTCCCGATTCAAGACATTGGCGGCGGGGGGACGGGCAGCACGGGCTGCCCTGGTCGAGGCCTTGTTGGCGCCTGCCTAAGCGGATTGCCGACAGTATTTAGTGACGAAAAATCACCCCCACTTATCTCTCCCATCATGAGGGAGGTAAGTGGGGGTGAGGCTAAAGCCTCGATTGGCGATGCCTTACACCCTACGCCGATTGGGGCTATCGGTTCCCCGCGACAATCTAGCATAACCACCATTGCTTAACTGAATAATACCGCTAATTTCGATAGTCGAAAGGAGCCTTTGGAGGGCCGTCTGATGCGGATTGGAGGACCCGGGTCAGCACGGCAATAGGTCTCTTGAGGAAAATCGAGAGGGACTATTTTTGACTTTGGCACTCTGGCTGATCGTCGTATGCGGCGCTCTGTCCATCGTTTATGGCGTGATTACCACGCAGCAATTACTGGCCGCCGATGCGGCCTTGGCCCGCATGCAGGAAATTTCGGCGGCGGTGCGCGAAGGCGCTTTGGCCTATCTCAAGCGATAATATACCACCATCGCCATTGTCGGCGTGATGATCCTAATTGCAGCCTATCTGCTGCTGGGCATTTATGCGGCTATCGGCTTCCTGATCGGCGCGGTGCTAAGCGGTGCGGCCGGCTTTATCAGCATGAATGTGTCGGTTCAGAGGTTTTTTAGGCAATGGAAGCCGAAACGATATTTCGGCCGAGGCGCGGACAAAAAATACGGACCGCGCGGCATTCCTCGTTCAACAGGGCTACAGCCTGCTGCGCTTCACCAATCTTGAGATCGTCGACAACGATGATGCTGTTTACGCGGCCGTCCGGGCGGCGCTGGGTGCAGGCGGCCCTATCCCCCCCCGGCCTTGATCGCTCAAATCGCTCCAGTGGAGCGATTTGCCCCTCAGGGGCCGTCCATATTCAAGACAACCGCAATCCAGGCGGCGGCTTTGGGATGCCCGCAGGGGAGTCATTATGACCGCGTCGACATCACCATAGCAACGCCTTGTGCTCGGTCGAGATCCGCACATAGAGCACCGCGGCATTGAGAACGGTGCACAGCGCCGCCACCCAGGTCAGATCCAGCACCATGGGGGTGACGATGATCTCGGCGACGATCAGCATGTAATTGGGATGGGGCAAAGCGGTAAGGGCCGCGCACCGCCAGCGGTTCGTCGAGCACGATGATGCGGGTGGTCTAGTGCGGGCCGAGACTCGCCAGGATCCAGACGCAAACCCCTGCAACATGACATAGGCCGCGAGGCCAGGGCAGTGACACTGGCTGGTTGAAGCCCCACACGGCAATGGCCAGCAGCCAGCTAGCATGAAGGGCGACAATGGTCGGGTAATGGCCGGCGCCGATTTCGCGGGCGCTGCCCGCCAGCAGGCAGACGGTGTTGCGCCGGACCAGCGCGAGTTCGCTCAGCCGTTGCAGGCCGACAAAGCCGATGAAATAGAGGGCCGGGGTCAGCATCAGGAAAAACGGATGGGCAGGATGGAGGCGGAAAAGCCGGGACCGAGAGCGATCATCGGCATAGTGCCGGTGGAGGCGCTGGCCAGCGCGCGTTCGAGCACGAATAGCGCGGTGGGGGCCGACATATTGCCAAAGTCGCGCAGCACGGCGCGCTCATGATGCAGAATCCTATGTTCGAGATGCAGCGCGGTTTCAATCACCTTGGCGCCGCCGGGATGGCAGATCATGCGGCTGAGTTCGATCTGGTCGAGACCCAGTGTCTCTAGGCTAGCGCTCACCGCCTCGCCGAGATAGCGCCTGGCGAATTCGGGAATGGAGCGATCAAACACCACGCCAAAGCCCTTGTCATCGACATCCCAGCCCATGATCGAGAGCGTATCCGGCCAGGTATATTTGGCGCCATTGCCGAACAGCACGGTGGCGATAGTATCAGCCTTTTGCATGCGGTCGTCACGGAAGGAGAGGGTGCAGGCCTCGACGCAGACAAACAAGACATTGCTGCCCGGGTTCAGGGTTACAAGCCTTGTGGCCAGGGCCAACCCCATGACGCCACTTCGGCTGGGCCGATGAACATAGCCATGACGCCCTCGAGAAAGGCGGCGATGCGGCTGAGCCAGTTCTGAGGTTGCTCGAACCAGTCAAACGGCACCACCGAATAGCGGCTTTACAATGCCAGCATCTTCAAAAGATTTGGTCAGCCGCTCGACATCAGGATAGCGATCACCCAGAATGCGTTTAGCGTTTAGGTGCGCCAGATCCTGGGGCAAGCGGTGCGGCGGCATAGGGGTGCCCAACCCGAGCAATTGCGGGTTGCCGATGGTTAAAGGCGCATTCATGGGGTGATCCTTGTGGCAGGGCAGAGGAGTCCTTATTCCTGCTGGAAGGCGTTGTTTGGCTCCAATGCCTATAAGCGAGAAATAATCTTGGCAGGTCTGTCGAAATGTCGTCAGTCTCTCCGTCGTATGGTTAAACGACTGCCAAAATCAGTGGCTCGAAATCCGAGAGAATCCTAGCATACGCAAAGTGACAGCCGGGCTGTTTCATTGGGTTAACGGGGTGGTTGAGGCGCCCAATCTGTTCCAGTTCGACAGTTTTGATGGTGATTTGGGGGTGCTGCTAACCGGCGTTCTAACGCGCACCGATACGGTGCTGATGGGCCGGGTCGGCTATTAGGAATGGCTCGGCTATTAGCCGCAGGCCACGGTTAACGATAACTTTGCTCGCTTCATCAATAGCGTGCCCAAGCATGTCGCGTCCGAGACGCTGAGCGGGGCGCTGGAATGGAACAATGCCAGCCTGATTGATGGCGACCTGTTCGATTTCGTCAGGACGCTCAAACAGGGCGATGGCGGTGAAATTGCGGTGATGGGTGGGATTTCGCTGATGCGGCAGCTGCTTGTTTGCCGGGCTTCTGGACGAATTGACGCTGATTACCCATCCGGTGATTGCCGACAGCGGCCGGCATTTGTTCCTGCCCGATGATCCGACCGCGCGGCTCGAATTGGTCAGCAGCCAGCAGACCGCTAAGGGCAATCTGGTGAGCACCTATAAGTTACAAGATCCCGCCC
>JALBVE010000008.1 GCA_025050575.1 Candidatus Devosia symbiotica | reverse complement strand
GTTTCCTGTCACGATCTGTTCGATCATCTTGGTCCTATCGTATTGGCGCTTTATATTTTTCACTTTTGTCGGCACGATCCTGGCAGCATCGGACCCGCCTCCAAAATCGCCAAGCAGATCAATCGGAGGATTTTCCCGACTTGTTTCAGGAACGACTCAGCGAGATAATACAAAGGCGCAATATCGCGCGGACGCGTAGACCCGTGGATTTGCTATGATGATCCACCCCCCCCCCAGTCTAGCCGCCCTTATCGCCGAATTCCGCAATCAGGTGGCCAATTACGAAATCATGATGCGGGATGGTTTGAACGGCGTTAAATCAGTTCGCAGCTCATATTGTCCCGCACTAGAGACCCTGAAGACCTCGCCGGTTGCTCGCACGGCTACCGATATCCTGGCCGCTCTGCTCTATCTTCTCGACTTCGGCAATCTGGCGCCTGCCGATTAAGCTATCCTGCGCGCTGCCATTCCCGGCCTCGCACCCGATGCCTCGCGCGGTCACATCGCGCGGCGGACTCTGCTAACATCCGGGCGCATTGGCGCCCGGCAATGTCATTTATGGTGCGGGCGGCGGGACTTGAACCCGCACGGGGCTACCCCCTCCGGATTTTAAGTCCGGTGTGTCTACCATTCCACCACGCCCGCTTGCGCTCAGTCGGTGCCGCCACTGATCGGCGCGACATAGGCAACGTCCAGGTCCCATGGGAAAAAGATCCACGTGTCCTGGCTGACTTCGGTAATTAAGGTGTCGACTATCTTGCGGCCCTTAGTTGGCATAGACCGTGGCAAAATGGGCGCCGGGCAGCATCTCGCGCACCACGCGCATGGTTGCTCCGGTATCAACCGGATCATCCACAATCCGAACCTTGGCTCCAGATATGGCCAGATCCAGAACCGACTGGCTGATCTCCTTGAACACCTGAATGTGACCCTTGTTCTGATGGTCAGAGCTCTTAACCGCCACGATCTCGACCGTCCGGATATTGAGCTCCGCACCACGATAGCCGCCGGGACCAAACCGCCACGGGCAATCGCCACCACGGCGTCGAGCGACACCAGAGCGGCTAGACGCCAAGCCAGGACGCGACTGTCGCGGTGGAACTGGTCCCAGGTGACCGGGTAAAGACTTCTGGTTGGGATCGCTCAAATTACTTCTCCTGCACCGACGCCATGCGCCTGGACGAAACTGGAAGGCCGTTGTTTAGCAAAGCCCCCCCCTGCGCCAATCAGTCTTCTGCCAGTGCGGCAATGCCGGCTTTTTGCATGTGCGGCCACCATTACCCGCACCTTGATCGCGGCTTCTTCCAGCCGCGCCACATCCGTCGAACGCAGTACCAATTCAGTCATTACCTGATTCTGGCCCATCTGCGGATAACTGCCCATCTTGACGTCCGGATACTCGGCCTGCAGCGCCCTCAATGGCCCGCCAATAGTGCCTTCGCCCACCGCCGCCTTGACCGTCACCGAAAACACTTTCTTGCCACACTTGAGCGTGGGCGACAAGGCCTCGAGCATGGCGCGCATGATCACCGGCACACCGGCCATGACATGCACATTGCCTATACGAAAGCCCGGCGCGGCGCTGACCGAATTGACGATCAGATCGGCCCCTTCGGGGATTCGCGCCATGCGCAATCGCGCTTCGTTGACCTCGGTGCTAGTCTGCTTCCAGCGCGATTCTAGCATCTCGCGGGCCTGGGCATTGATCGGCAATGCCACGCCAAAGGCCTTGGCGACCGCGTCGGCAGTAATATCATCATGGGTAGGGCCAATGCCGCCGGTGGTGAACACATAGGTGTAGCGCACCCGTAAGGCATTGATAGCATCCACGATCTCGTCGGTTTCATCGCTGACCACCCGCACTTCCTTGAGCTCAATACCCCGATCGGTGCAGAAATCGGCAGTCGTGCTAATATTGATGTCCTTGGTCCGCCCTGAGAGAATTTCGTCGCCGATTACTAGAAGGCCGGCAGTTACGCTGTCTGCGCTGGGCATGAATTGTTCTCTGACTGTGATGGTCTCATCAATGCCCGTGTGCAATTACCACGTCAAGCGGCGGTGTGGCCTTCCCATCACGCTCCAGTGCGCCTATTTTCGCCGCATCAATTGGAGTTCTTGATGATTACCTTTGTCAACGCCCCCGCCAAAGCTCGCCGCACGCCCGGCGTCATCCCACTGCATGGCGCGGAAGGATTTGTAGGCATGCGCAAGGCCGGCGCGCTCACTGCTCAGGCCCTCGATATTCTCACCGAATATGTCAAGGCTGGCGTCTCGACATCCACCATCGACCAAATCGCCTATGAATTTGCCCGCGACAATGACGCTGTCCCCGCGACCATTTTCTACAAAGGCTACCGCCATTCGCTGTGCACTTCGATCAACCACGTGGTCTGCCACGGCATTCCCGCCGAACGCGCGCTGCGCGAAGGCGATATCGTCAATATCGATCTTACTCTGGTGGTAGATGGCTGGCACGGCGATTCGAGCCGCATGTATCCAGTCGGCGAAATTTCGCGCAAGGCCGAGCGTCTGATCGAAATCACCTATGCCAGCCTGGCCGCCGGCATTGCGGCGGCCATCCCCGGTAACACCACCGGCGACATCGGCGCGGCGATCCAGAGCCTAGCCGAGGCCGAGCGCATGAGCGTGGTGCGCGATTTTGTCGGCCACGGCCTGGGCAAGCTGTTCCACGACGAGCCCAATATTCTCCATTTTAGAATACCGGGTACCAGCGTTCCGCTCAAGCCCGGCATGATCTTTACCATTGAGCCGATGATTAATCTGGGGCGCCCAGACGTCAAAATCCTCTCCGACGGCTGGACCGCGATCACCCGCGACCGCACTCTGTCTGCTCAGTGTGAGCACTCCATCGGTATTACCGAAACCGGCAATGAGGTCTTCACGCTCTCGCCTGGCGGCTTGTTCAATCCCCTCACGGTGCGGGCAGCCTGATGAGCAGCCAGCCGGATGCCTTCGCCAAGGCCGGCCTTCCAGCAGCCAATACTGCTGCCGACGATCACGCCGGCTACCGCCATCGGGTGTGTGAACGCTTCCTTAAGGTCGCAGGCGATACACTCGAAGAGTATGAGCTGCTCGAACTGGCGCTGCAATTGGCGATCCCGCGGCGTGACACTAAGGCATTGGCCAAGTCGCTGTTGCGGGAATTCGGTTTTTTCTCCGGTGTCTTCAACGCCAGCCAGACCCGGCTGAGCGGGATCAAGGAGCTGGGACCCACCACCATCGCCCATCTCAAAGTCATCCAGGCGGTTGGCACCCGCTTTGGCCGTGACCGCATTGATTCCGAATAACCGATACGGTCAACCATACCCCCGGTCTATCCGCGCGAAGTGATCCACCACTCACTGGAATTTTCGGCAACCGCGCTAATCCTAGTGCACAATCACCCCTCTGGTAATCCTGCCTCATCTGCCGCTGATGTGTGTATGACTGAGGAAATCCACGACATCGCCAAGCCGCTCGGCATAACGCTGCATAATCATATCATCATCGACAAAACCGGCCACGCTTCGCTGCGCAGCCTCAAGCTACTCTGAGTTGTCGGCGCCGAATGCTGGCCTGATGCTGGCCTGGCGGCGGCGCTGAGGCGCTCGCCCACCTGTCATGCGGTATGGAAGGCTGCCTTGAGTTGCTTGTTAGCCTTGGCCCGCATGCGCGCCTTCTGAAAGGCATGATGGGTTCTGACAACCAGCATGCCCCGCCAGTTCAACCCGATATAGTGTTGCCGCAGCGGCAATTGCATATTGCGCCAATGCCGTTTTTTATCGGTGAATCCGCTTCCCATGTCGAACACGGCAATAACCTGGTCGAACAAGCTCTGCATCACCCGCAACAGGCACTGCTTGTTCGGCAAGCTATTCTGGATAGCCGGATCCTCGCTCATCGAAGAGATCAGACAGAACATGCGGTCATTGTGCACGATAATTGTAGCGTACCGAGACGATGTCGCCATTGAACCGCAACACATCACCCCTCCCCGAATCGGGCGCCGCGGTGTCCCGATAGAAGCCGATCAGACAATCCTGCACACAGGTGTCGCGAATACCCATCGCCTTGAAGCGCGTCGAACGCTGCTGAAACTATAGTGTCGAGGACTGGACCCGTCTCGCCGCCATTGTGGATTTCCTCGAAACTGACATCGCTCATGGCCGTGAGGCGATCGCCCTGCTGCCGGTCATGCTTGCGTCGCGATTTACTGTGCTGCAGCCGGTCGTATTCTTCTCAACTATCATATTCAACGCTGGTCTTGCGCCGCGACGCCCCGCTGGGCGATCCAAATTCAGATAAAATCAAAATTCTGGCCGGGCGACTCGATCGCCTCAACCGTCAGTGCCCATCACGCCGCCTCTACATTAGCAAGGCGATTGCTGACAGTCACACTGATCGCGCCGCGTGTCATGGCAACATGCCCCGGCTCACCTGTCATACCAGCAGTTTTAGGGATCGACTCGGTCGACGCAAGCATCGCGGTTTCACTCATGGCGCACACTGTACTGCCCTCTGGTAAACCAGTGCTAAACTTAGCGGCCAAACTCACGCTTTCGTGACCATGATTAAGCGGCTCTTACCGTCAACCAAAATTCGCAAGTGTTGGGAAGGTCTCAAGAAACCAGTATGAGAGCCGGGTAAAATTACCGGTCAGGAACAATATGCCAGTGATCACCATCAAGCCGCCCATCATCTGCTCCACTCTGTGCAGATGGCGCTTGAAGCCTTGGAAGAACGCCAGGAATGGTCCCACGGCAATGCCAGCCAGAAAGAAAGGGATGCCCAGCCCCAGCGAATACAGACCCAGCAGACCAGCGCCTTCCCAGGCTGTGCTCTTGCTGGCGGCCACGCTGAGCACAGCAGCCAGCACTGGCCCGATGCATGGCGTCCAGCCAATCGCAAAGGCTAGCCCCAGCAGAAAACCGCCCAGTGGACCGCTGGCCACGCTGGGCCCCTGATGCCGGATCTGCCGGTGGAGCAGGCCGATGCGATAGACGCCCAGGAAATGCAGACCCATCGCGATGATCAGCAGACCAGCAATCGGCGTCAGGATCGGCAGTGCCTGCCGAAAGGTCTGGCCAAAAGCCGTCGCGGTCGCACCCAGCGTGACGAATACCACGGTAAAGCCGAGAATGAAGAACAGCGAGGTGAACGCCACCCGGCGCTGTAGCGCCCCGGCACTTGTGCCCTCGTCGCGCAATTGGTCAAAGCTCGCGCCGCTCATATAGGTAAAATAAGGCGGCACCAGCGGCAATACGCAGGGCGACAGAAAGCTCAGCACGCCGGCGCCAAACACCAATGGCAATGAAAATTCCAAGAGGACGCTCCCGTTTGTGCTGCTATTCTACCCCTTCGCCACATCATTGCAATGCGCCCAGTGTCGCATCGCCCTTTATGTGAAGTAACGCCCGCAAGCGCATGCTCGCGGTTGCAGACAAGATCCAAATGCCACTAAGATACGAAAGCGTACAATCCAGCGCGGCGGACTCCGTTGCCAGACATGAATCGGTCATGCCGCTGCTTTACTTCGACCTTAATGACGATGATGGCAGCGGTCCAGTTCGCAATGTGATCGGCACCGAGGTGTCCGACATGGACGCCGCCCGGCCTGAGGTGTCCCGAACCATAGCCGAATTGGCGGCCGATACTCTAATCCGGGCAAGCATGAAACACTGCTAGCAATCGTGGTGCGCGATGCGCTGGCATCAACAGATTGCAGGTTTCCATCAACTTCCGAACGGAAAACACCGGCTAACCCGTTGTCAGTGCAGTTTCGTACCAATCGTTCGTAACTTGGCTCTGAAAGTTACGACTGGTCTGTCGCTGTTGAGTGCAGACGATCAGTAGGCCAAAGTGAGCGCTTGCGCATTATCATGCTGCGTTACGTGCTGGTGTTCAACATCCAGATTGCCGCCACCTCGGTGTCCAACAGCAATTCCAAACTTGAGGAAAGACTGGCGCACTGGTTGCTCATGGTCGCCGACCGGGTCGGCCGCTCGTTTTCCATCACCCATACATTTTTGGCCACCATGCTAGCGGTGCGCCGATCAGGCGTCACCATAGCCCTCAAGGACTCGAGGGCCGTGGCCTGATCCATTCCAGCCGAGGCACGGTCTCCATCATCGATCGCATCGGCCTGATCAAGATCTCCAAAGGCGCCTATGGCTTGGCCGAACGCGAGCAGCACCGTCTGCTCGACGGCCCAAAATGCCTGCCATGACGCCGCTATGAAAGGGGCATCCGGTCGCCGGTCATTGCAGACCTATTCGCGCTCGCCCAGCAGTTGGTCCCACAGGATCAGGTCTGACCGATCACGCGACATTAGTACGCAAGAGTAGATTGCCAGTCACCATAAGCTTATTGGCCTATGTTGCCTGGCGAACCGGCCAGTCAGACCAACACGGCACGCCGGAGCGCCAGACGATCAGAGCGGGATTAGTATTGTTGACCAGCTATACCGTTGTCGATTTGCGCAGTAATGCCAGAGGCATAGCCGCAGAAATCGTGACCGATGCACATTACTCCCAAAGATGCGTCCCACGCGGATGCTAGGCTTGGATTTGGTCCGCAACGGCCGACCAACTGATCTGCGGGCTAAAGTCTATTTCCAGTATTTAGAAAGGCTCCTAAACATAGTGTGCCTCTATTCTATGACTAGGGTCAGCACTGTCTGAGACTTTTGTGATGTCACAGTGTCGCCTGCGGCATAATCGCGGATGATAACTCGATAATAGATTATGCATGGTCTATCGGCAGCTTGCCAACCAATTGTTAATCATCTCGAAAAGACCTGGATGGTCCTAATAGTCGCGCAACATCCGCTCGGCGAGCCGGTAACATTCTTATACAATCCGGCGCTCATCGAGCAGCAGGCCAACCGATGGAACCCGCACGGCACCTTCCCACATATGGTTGACGCAACCTTAACGCAGCAGCCGACGGAAGTCCGCAGCAACGCCAATTTATGGTTTATGGCCGGGCTAGACGCGCGGCCCCGCACAGGTCAAGGCAGACGGAGCGACAAATCGCTCTCGCCGCGTCGGCTAGCAGCCGACGGGACTGCACCAATCTTGCTATCCTTCGGTTCATCCCGCGCCGCCATTGTTATCATCATGCTATCCGCCAGCGCCGCCCTGGCACGCAATAACCCGACCGTTGCGCCGCCAAACGCCGGATCGGACGGGCCGTTGAGTTCTGCAGATCACAATCACGACGGCACCGTCACCCGCACCGAAATCAACGATTTCATGCGCGACAGGCCCTATCGCCAGCTAGACTTCGTCGACTATCTCGAGACGCTCAACACCAATGCTGATGGCGCCATGAATGCCGGTGAATGCGCCGGCGCCTAGCTAGGCAACGCGTTCGACGACGTTGATTTCAATAGCGACAGCCTTGTCAGTCACGCTGAGGCCGAGTAGCAGGTGGCCGGACGACTCTATTGCCAGATCGGGGTCGAAGCTTTCTTCGAGCTACTCAACACCAATGGTGATAAAGAACTGTCACCCGCCGAAATCCAGGCCACCCATGACAAGGAACAGCTCGACGATAACTAGGCAGCCGCAAATTTGCGAGGCGCAGGCCAGGCAAGCGCAGCATGATTGTCCGCGATCATCCGCCCCTGGCTGGCTTGCACGACGTCCCCACCTCTTGCCCTATCCGCCTGCTCGCTATATTCTAGCCTTGTCCCCGCCCGGCTGAGGTATTGCCCATGACCACGCGACCCATCCGCATTGCCCCTTCGATTCTGTCGGCAGATTTCAGCCGGTTGGGTGAGGAAGTTGCGGCGATTGATGCAGCGGGCGCCGATTACATCCATGTCGACGTGATGGATGGTCATTTCGTTCCTAATATCAGCTTTGGCCCATTGGTCATGGCCGCGGTGCGCAAGATCACCCAAAAACCCTTTGACGTGCATTTGATGATCGCCCCGGTGGACCTCTATATCCCCGCCTTCGCCAAAGCCGGCGCTGATATTATCACTGTCCATGCCGAGGCCGACCCGCATCTGCATCGCACCATTCAGACTATCAAAGCTGAGGGCAAGAAGGCCGGCGTCGCCATCAATCCGGCCACCCCTGTCTCCGCCCTGGCCCATGTCATTGATGATATCGACCTATTGCTGATCATGTCGGTCAATCCCGGCTTTGGCGGCCAGAGCTTTATTCCCGAATCGCTCAATAAGCTGACTCAGGCCCGTGCGCTGATCGGCAACCGCCCGATCGATCTTGAGATCGATGGCGGCATAACGACAGGCAATGCCCGTGCCGTTGCCGAAGCTGGCGCCGATGTATTCGTTGCCGGCTCGTCGGTCTATGGCGGCAATGATCCAGCTATCTATGCGCCACGCATTTCTGCCATTCGCAACACCGCCTCGACCCGTCTCGCCTGATTCCTGACTTCACGCTGCAAGCCTTCAACGCAAAAGCCCAAAACATGATCCCGCGCTACTCCCGCCCCGAAATGGTGTCCATCTGGTCCGCCGAGACCCGCTTTGCCATTTGGTTCGAGATCGAGGCGCATGCCGCCACCAAATTAGCCGAACTCGGAGTCGTGCCTGTGGAATCCGTGCAGAATATCTGGGATGTGATGAATGCCCGCAAAGCCGAACTGGGCGAATACGGCTTTGACGTTGCCCGCATCGACGAGATCGAACGCACCACCAAGCACGACGTCATCGCCTTTCTGACGCACTTAAGCGAAATCGTCGGTCCCGATGCCCGCTTCGTGCACCAGGGCATGACTAGCTCGGACATTCTGGACACCACCCTGTCGGTACAGATGGCCCGCGCCGCCGATTTGCTGATCGCCGATATCGATGCTCTGCTCGCGGCCATCAAGCGCCGTGCCTATGAGCACAAGAACACCATTACCATCGGCCGCAGTCACGGCATCCACGCCGAGCCGACTACCTTTGGCGTCAAGCTGGCCGAGGCCTATGCCGAGTTTACTCGCAATCGTGCCCGCCTGATCGCCGCCCGCGCCGAAATTGCTACTTGCGCCATTTCCGGTGCCATTGGCAGCTTCGCCAATATCGATCCGCAGGTCGAAGCCTATGTTGCCGATAAGTTCGGCCTCAGCATCGAGCCAGTCTCCACCCAAGTCATCCCGCGCGATCGCCACGCCATGTTCTTTGCCACGCTGGGCGTCGTCGCCAGTTCGGTCGAGCGCGTCGCCATCGAGATCCGTCACCTGCAGCGCACCGAAGTGCTCGAAGCCGAGGAATTCTTCTCTCCCGGCCAGAAGGGCTCTTCGGCCATGCCGCACAAGCGTAACCCAGTGCTGACTGAAAACCTAACCGGCCTGGCCCGTCTGGTGCGCGGCATGGTGGCGCCGGCACTAGAAAACGTCGCTCTCTGGCATGAGCGCGATATCTCGCACTCCTCGGTTGAGCGCATGATCGGCCCTGACGCCACCGTTACCCTCGACTTCGCTTTGGCTCGGCTGACCGGCGTCATCGACAAGCTGCTGATCTATCCGGAAAACATGCGCCGCAATCTCGACCTGCTCGGCGGCCTGCACAATTCCCAGCGCATGCTGCTGGCCCTGACTCAGGCCGGCTACTCCCGCGAGGACAGCTACGCTGTCGTCCAGCGCAGCGCCATGAAGGTCTGGAAAATGCGCGGCGATTGCGCCGGACAGTTCGCCAAGAACCTTAAAGAAGATCCGCAAGTGACTCTGAGCGATGCGCAAATCGACGATATGTTCGACGACGCCTATCACCTCAAACATGTCGACACAATCTTTACCCGGGTCTTCGGATAGGACTAACTACCCACCCGGTCTAGACAATGCCGAGCCAGGCTACTAGCAGCTGCGCTGGGCCAAGCGCATGAGCACGGCCGCCATTGTCGAACAGGCAGATTGGGATGAGCCCGATCTCGACGACTGGGTCGAAACCATCGATTAGGCGGCGCGCCTTACCGCCCGCCCGGTGATGTTTGTCGCCCATTTCTTGTCCGTCATCGCCCTCGCCCATGCTCCTCGCCTGCTCGACAATGTCCGTTATGCCTTTCTGCTGGCCCGCCCGATATCGAGTTGAGCCCGGTCGCGCCCAAAGGAACATTCGGCTTCCGCCTAATTCAGCGCAATTCCCCGCTTCTCCCCTCGCTGCTGGTCGCCTTCAGCAATGATCCGCTATGCACGCTCGACCGCGCCGTCGAATTTGCCAATTGCTAGAATTCGGATTTCTACTAGGCTGGCGAAGCCGGCCATATCAACCCGACCTCCGGCCACGGTCCCTAGCCCGAGGGCCTGCCGACGTTCACTCGGCTGATGCAAAGATTATAATGGGCTCCTATATCCTGGAGCCCACAGCACGCCGAGCGTGGACGACTATTTGCGCCTGCGCGTCGCGGTCGGGCTAAGCCTCAAAACGGTCGAACAGACCAGCATCGGGCCTGCCCAATAGTTGGCACGCTGTTAGAATTGTTCACGCTAGCAGCGTCGTGGGCATGGGTCGCATCATCGGCGACGGCGGCACCGCCTTCTCGATCGTCGACATCGCGCTTAAACTAGCCGATCAGAGTCGCAACTTGGGCAAGGCCATCATGAGCGCTCTGATGCAGCACCTCAATGCCCACCCCCCCCGAGGGGGGGCTATGTCAGCCCGATCGCCGATGGCAACGCACATCACCTCTACGCCAAATACAGCTTCGAGTTCATCATGCCAGCTTACATCGGCGTGACCACCACGGTGAAGTGCACGCATTGAGCCGAAACGAGATCGGTCACATCGTTCTGGTCAAAGCGGCTCGCCGATCTCGGCCCGGTCGACACGATGGCTATCGGCAGAATCAACAAAGAGAGCCGGTCTTGCGACCAGCTCCCTAATTTCTCGACGAGAGTGAACAGATCAGCCTTCGCTGGCGACCTGTTCATTGGCCGTCTGCGTGAGCTGCAGCATCTTGGCGCGAATCACCTCGTCGCCAATATCCAGGCCCTTGGCCTTGAGATCGCCGATCACTTTGCGGAACACGTCTTCATCGCCGGCTTCTTCGAAATCGGCGGCCACCACTTCGGCGGCATAGGCACTGGCGGCGTCGCCGCTATGGCCCAGCAACTCGGCCACCCAGATGCCCAGCAACTTGTTGCGCCGTGCCTCAGCCTTGAACTTGATTTCAGCATCGAAGGCAAATTTAGCTTCCTGCCCCTTCGCCCGATCATCAAACTGGCTCATGCCACTCTCCCGCTTGCTCTAAACATCGCGGCCTTGCTGGCGCTTGCCTATCAACATAGGCGGTTTAGACGGCCAAATCAACACCTCCTCCAGCGCTACGACCTTATGTTCAAACGGCGCCATGCAGGCTTGCCATCCGCTAGCGGCATGCAAAAGAGCTTGCTTTTTCGCATGGTTCTGGCGCATGAAGCGGCCAAATCACCCTCCTCCCTAACGGTCCGGATTCCCAATGAACCGTCGTCGCAAAATCTACGAGGGCAAGGTTAAGATCTTGTTCGAAGGTCCTGAGCCTGGCACTCTGGTTCAGTATTTCAAGGACGACACCACCGCTGGTGATGGCACCCGCCACGAAATCGTCGACGGCAAGGGTGTATTGAACAACCGAATCTCGGAGTTCATTTTCACCAAGCTCAACGGTCTGGGAATTCCGACTCACTTCATTCGGCGCATGAACATGCGCGAACAGTTGATCAAGGAAGTAGAGATCATTCCGCTCGAGATCATCGTGCGCAATTTTGCCGCCGGCTCGCTGGTCAAGCGCCTAGGTTTGGAACCCGGCACCCAGCTGCCACGTTCGATCATCGAATTCTGCTACAAGGACGACGCCCTGCACGACCCCATGGTCAGTGAAGAGCATATCACCGCCTTTGGTTGGGCCACCCCGGCCGAACTCAATGACATCATGAGCCTGGCCATCCGGGTCAATGATTTCCTTACCGGCCTATTCATGGGCGTCGGCATTCAGCTGATCGATTTCAAGATCGAGTGCGGACGCCTCTATGAAGGCGATCTGATGCGCATCGTGCTAGCTGATGAGATCAGCCCCGATAGCTGCCGCCTGTGGGACGTCAAGACCCGCGCCAAGATGGACAAGGATCGCTTCCGCGAAAACCTTGGCGGCCTGATCGAAAGCTACCGCGAAGTCGCCCAGCGCCTGGGCATTCTCGTTGAGACTGAAAACGCGCTGACCACTGGTCCGCGCCTCGTTCAGTAGCCCGGGAGCCGATCATCATGAAAGCACGTGTAACAGTTACGCTCAAGGCCGGCGTTCTTGATCCGCAGGGTCAGGCCATCGAAGGCTCGCTCAAGGGTCTGGGATTTCCTGGCGTCACATCAGTTCGTCAGGGAAAGATCTTTGATCTTGTCCTGGACGCAACCGACGAGACGACCGCCCGCGCTCAGATCATCAGCATGTGCAACAAGCTGCTGGCCAATAATGTGATCGAAAACTATGCGATCGAAATCTCAAATTAACGCCTGACAACGATAGTTAACGGCGCGCCACGTTATAGCGCCGGATCCCTTACTATACTCAAAACTATCTCCCTCTCGGTAATGCCAAATTCGATTGCGCTGACAGTTTGTTAATCCCATCTGGCTTGCCTTCCGGCAACGCATCTCAAGCTATTGTCGGCGGTTCCATTGTTGGGTTTTGCACGTTACCTGACGTCTGCCGGCGCAGCGACGATTGTTGATGTCGCGCTCGCCCAGCTATTGCTGGCGTCCAATTTCGCCAACACCCCTCCTCTACGCCGGCGCTATTGCGCTTGGCGCACTAAGTGGCACGGCGATGAATTTCCTCGCGTCACGCCACGTTGTCTTTACCTCCGACGGCCACGCCGCCCATCACCAGCTCGCCAGTTTTGTCCTCGTCAGCCTGAGCACATTGCTGCTGCGCCTGATGGTCGCCTTCGCCCTAATGTCGCTATTCGCCCTCCCTATTCTCGACTGGATTGGCCAATTGCCCATGGCCACGCCGCGGGCGCGTATCGCCCATCTCAGCGCGGTTAGTCTCATCATTTATCTACTCATTCCTCGCGCACAAACACATTTCGTTTGCCGACGGATTTCTAGCTTCTCTCGCAAACAAGGCGGCGATGCGTCCATGAATGTCGAAACCCTGATCATCGGCGCCGACCCCGCCGGTCTGACTACAGCCTATGAGCTAACCAAGGCTGGCCGCAGCGTCGCCATTGTCGAGCGTGACCCGGTCTATGTCGGCGGCATTTCCCGCACGGTGAACTACAAGGGCTATCGCTTCAATATTGGCGGCCATCGCTTCTTTTCTAAAAGCGCTGAAGTCTAGGCCTGGTGGACCGAGATCATGAACGACGAGATGCTGCAGCGTCCGCGCTCAAGCCAGATCTATTACAACGGCAAGCTGTTCGATTATCCGCTGCAAGCCGGCCATGCCTTGGCTAAGCTCGGCCCTGTTGAGACGCTGCGCTGCATCTTGTCCTACGCCTGGACCAAGGCTCGTCCCTATCGCAAGCTAGTTAGTCTCGAGCAATGGGCGGCCAATAATTTTGGCCGCAGTTTGTTCCAGATCTTCTTCAAGACCTATACCGAAAAGGTCTGAGGCATGGACTGCGGCGACAGCGGCACCGATTGGGTCGCTCAGCGCATCAAGGGGCTTAATCTCTGCCAGGCCATTATCTAGAGCTTTGGCGTTGGCAAGACACCAAAAGCTAATCAAAGCGTCATCAAGACGCTGATCAACAGCTTCTGCTACCCCTGCCTCGGCCAGATGTGGGAGCGCACCCGCGACAAGATCATTGATCAGGGCGGCAAGCTGATGATGGGTTCCGCCATCCGGCCATCAGCCAGCACGCCGAAACCAGCAAATGGGTCGCCATCATTACCAACGCCAATGGCAAGGAAACCAAGGTCACCGCCGACTATCTGATCTCCACGGCCGCGGTCAATGAGCTGGTCCGCGTGCTGGGTGCCGACCAGGACCCGGCCGTCGCTGCTGCCGCCACGGGCCTGCGCTATCGGGATTTCTTGATTATCGGCCTGATTGCCCGTGGCACGGAGAGCTTTGACGATAACTGGATCTACATCCACAATCCCAGCGTCAAGGTCGGTCGCATCTAGAAATTCAAATCATGGTCGCCCGACATAGTGCCCAATCCCGATACGGCATGGAATATTTCTGCAATGCCGGCAACAACACTGGGACATGGCCGAACCCGAAGACATCATCGATGGCTTAGTCGTGCGTCAGTCAACTGCTACAAGCTCAACGTCGATACCATCACCGATGGACTTACCGAGCAGTTCAGCAATCTGAATCTGGTTGGCCGCAACAGCATGCACAAATACAACAATCAGGATCACGCCATAATGACCGGCATTCCGACCGCTCTCAACATCATCATCAGCGCCGCCATTCATGACATCTGGGGCGTCAATGAAGATGCCGAATATCACGAGGGTGGCGCGGCTGACGATGACAAGATCGAAGAACGCCTTGTCCCATGTCGTGTCACCTGAGCTAGTCGTGAGCGAGGATATCGGGACCATAAGCGGTCTCGATCGCCTCGCCATCGTCGTCATTGTTGTGGCCTATATTGCGCCGTCCAGATTGCCCTGACGATCGGCCATCAACCTTGGCGCGACGAGGCCCAAGCATGGCTCTGGGCCTAATCGCTATCCAGCCCGCTCGAATTCCTGGTCATTCCGAGCGAAGGCCACCCACCCCTGTGGTATTGGCTGCTGCGCGGCCCCGCAAGCGTGCTTGATTTCAACCAGGCGCGATATTTCACGCTCGGCGTCGCCATCATCAATGCCCTGTTGTTGGCGCGCCTGCTGCGCGGCTAAGTCCTGCTGCTGATGGTGCTGTTTTCCCATGTCTTGCTGCAATATTGGGACCATCATTTTCGCCCCTATGAACTGGTTCTGACCGCAATGCTTGTGGCCATGCTGCTGCAGCGCACTGCCCGTTCTGTCGCCGCCACCAGGGTCATGGCGCTCGCCTGCGGCTTTCACTTTTATGCCGGCTTCTTGTTCGGCTTCTGGCTGATCATGCAGTGGCATCGCGGCACCCGCCTGACCGCGCTGCTGGGCTAGGCCCTGCTCTGCTACGGTCTGTGGAATGATCGCTTCATCCTGTTCGTTCTACTGACGCTCACCGCAACATTATCGTCTTCAAGGTCGGCCTGCTCACCGCCGATCCGGTCGGCGCGCTGCAGGCCTTGACCTGGGCGATCATGGAATCCTATGGCGTCCTCTGGTTCATCTATCTGCTGGCCATGGTCGGTGCGGTGGCCAAACTACTGCACGATCTGCGCGCCCCGGTTCTGGGCAGTATTCGTCATGGCCGCTATCCTGCAGATGGCAGCCATCCACACCGGCAGATATGCTATCGACTAGTTCGCCGCCTATTTCGTCTTCTTCTATTCTGACTATATCCTGGCGCCACACCTGTTCCGCCTGGGCTACCGACCACGTCGCTCTGACGCTGGCCGGCCTGGTTACCTGGATCACCGTCTACGTCGCGCTAGTCTTTTCGCCAGGCTTTTACATGGACCTAATTCACCTCGTTATGGATCTGGCTGGCCTGCCCGGCGTTCGTCTCATGCTGACTTTGGTCGGCATCGCCGCGCTCTGCGTCATCGCCGCTATGCTCAGCCGCCTGCCCGCAATGAACTGGTTGCGCTGAATGGGCAGCTAGTCGCTGACTGTCTATGTCGTCTTCGTGCTGTCCTTGGGAATTTCGCGCACCCTGCTGATCAAGTTCGGCATTATTGAGCTCACCGCGCTGACCTTTCTGATCATGGCCATCGCCATTATCTCGCGATTGGTGCTCTACTGGCTGGTAGGGCGCACCGGCCTTGGAAAGTTTCTGTTCGAGCGGCCCGATTGGGCGCACCCCCCGGCACCAGGCACCGCCACGAGCAGCTGTCGATCAGCCCGGCCGAGTAGCTTCACCATTGCCACCGATGAGATCGGGCCGGGATACGATATCTCGACCCTTGCCTTTTCCGCCGAGACTCACCAAAAGAGCCTAGCAACTCCTAACATAGCGAGGAATAGCCGATGAAATCCGCCGTCATCGTCTTCCCTGGACTCAATCGTGATCGCGACATGATCGCGGCATTGACCAAGGTATCGGGCACTGCCCCTGCCATTGTTTGGCACCAGGATACTGACCTGCCTGATGTTGACTTGATCGTCATTCCCGGCGGCTTTTCTTATGGCGACTATCTGCGCTGCGGCGCCATCGCAGCGCGCTCGCCGATCATGGACCGAGTGCGCGAACGGGCAGACAAGGGCGTCAAGGTGCTTGGCGTCTGCAATGGCTTCCAGATCCTGATCGAGGCAGGCCTGCTGCCCGGGGCGCTGATGCGCAATACCTCGCTCAAATTCGTCTGCCGCGAGGTCAAACTCGAGATCACCAATACCAACACCGCTTTCACCAGCGGTTATGCCCAGGGCCAGATCATCCGCTGCCCAGTGGCCCATCATGACGGCAATTATTTCGCCGATTCCGAGACGCTGGATCGACTGTCCGGCGAAGGCCAGATTGCCTTCCGCTATGCCGAGGACACCAATCCAAACGGCTCGCTGCGCGACATCGCCGGCATTCTCAACGCTGGCAAAAACGTGCTCGGCCTGATGCCGCATCCGGAAAATCTCATTGAGGCCGCCCATGGCGGCACCGATGGCAGGGCATTGTTTTCTGGCCTGTTGGACGAGGCGGCTTGAGATGAAGCCCCATCGCCTGCCTGCTCGCCTGTTTGGATCTGCGGCGCGCTGCCTTCATCTCGCCTGTCCGGTGCCTGCTTCAATCCCGGAGGATCGTCCATGCCTAACTTTATCTACCGCACCAGCATTGCTATCCTGATTGTCTCTGGCATTGAGGAGCTCAATTTCATCGGCCCCTGGGAGATGTTCACCACTGCCAGGCTACTCAGCGCTCCGCTCGATATGTTTAGCATTGGCTGGCGCGATGCCGCTGTCACCTATGCTAATGGCCTCAAGGTTACCACCGACTATGCTTTCGCCGACAAGCCCCACGCCGATGTCGTGTTGATACCCAGCGGCCAGGGCATCCATGTCCTGGCCCAGGACGACGAATTTAACGCAGAACTACGCCTCTATCTGTCGGACGCGATCTGGGAGACCTCAGTATGCATCGGCGCTGCTCTGCTAGGCGCACCGTCTTCCTTGAAGACAGCCAGGCCACCACTAATCGTGGTGCTCTCGATTTCCTGCGCGTCCACGCCCCATACCTATATTCTCAACCAACGTTACGTGTATGACAGAAACCTGGTCACCAGCGCCGGCGTCTCTGCCGGCATCGACATGTCCTTGTGGCTCGTCGGGCATTTGTTTGGTGATGACACGGCCCGCTCTACCCAGACCCATATGGAATATTTTCCAGAGCCGCCCTACGGAAACGCTGCTTGATGACCATTCCCAACGACATCGCCATTACGCCCGCACTCGTTGCCGATCACAGGCTCAAGCCTGACGAGTACCAGAAGATTCTCGATCTGATCGGCCGCACGCCGACCTATACCGAGCTAGGCATCTTCTCGGCGATGTGGAATGAGCATTGTTCTTATAAGTCCTCCAAGAAATGGCTCAAGACCCTACCGATGACAGGTCCGCGCGTCATTCAGGGCCCCGGCGAAAACGCCGGCGTCGTCGATATCGGCGATGGCCAGGCCGTGGTCTTCAAGATGGAATCGCACAATCATCCTTCCTTCATCGAGCCCTATCAGGGCGCCGGTACCGGCATGGGCGGCATTCTGCGCGACGTCTTCACTATGGGCGCTCGCCCCGTCGCAGCGATGAACGCGCTGCGCTTTGGCGCGGTTGATCATGAAAAGACCCAGCATCTGGTGTCCGGCGTCGTGGCCGGCATTGGCGGCTATGCCAATGCCTTTGGTGTCCCCACCGTGGGTGGCGAAGTCGAGTTTGATGCTAGCTACAACGGCAATATCCTGGTCAATGCCTTTGCCGCGGGTCTGGCCGATATCGACAAGATCTTTCTGTCCGAAGCTAAAGGCGTGGGCCTGCCCGTGGTCTATCTTGGTGCCAAGACCGGCCGCGACGGCGTCGGCGGCGCCATCATGGCCTCGGCCGAATTCGGCGACGATATCGAGGAAAAGCGCCCCACCGTGCAGATTGGCGACCCCTTCACCGAAAAACGCCTGCTCGAAGCCTGCCTTGAACTGATGGCCACGGGCGCCGTCATCGCTATCCAGGATATGGGAGCAGCCGGGCTGACCTGTTCTGCCGTCGAAATGGGCGCCAAGGGCAATCTAGGGATTGAGCTGAACCTAGACATGGTGCCAGTACGCGAAACCAATATGACTCCCTATGAGATGATGCTCTCGGAATCCCAGGAGCGCATGCTTATGGTGCTGCATCCCGACAAGGAAGCCGTCGCCCGCGCTGTCTTCGTCAAATGGGAGCTCGATTTCGCCACCGTAGGCAAGACCACCGATGATCTACGCTTCCGCGTGATCTGGCAGGGCGACGAAGTCGCCAATCTGCCGATCAAAGAACTGGGCGATGAGGCCCCCGAATATGATCGTCCCTGGACGCAAGCTAACCCGGCTCCCGGACTGGCCGCGGGCGACGTGCCGCAGATGGATATCGCCGATGCCCTGCTCAAGCTGATCGGCGGTCACCAGATCGCCTCGCGCCGCTGGGTCTATGAGCAATACGACACGATGATCCAGGGTAATTCCGTGCAGCGGCCGGGCGGCGATGCCGGCGTCATCCGCGTTGATGGTCATTCCACCAAGGGCCTGGCCTTCACCTCGGACGTCAACCCGCGCTATTGCCAAGCAGATCCCTATGAGGGTGGCAAACAGGCGGTTGCCGAGGCCTGGCGCAATCTGACAGCGACCGGCGCCGAGCCGCTGGCGGCCACCGACAATCTCAATTTTGGCAATCCCGAGCGGCCCGAAATCATGAGCCAACTGGTTCATGCTATCAAGGGAATTGGCGAGGCCTGTCTAGCGCTCGATTTCCCGATCGTCTCGGGCAATGTCTCGCTCTACAATGAAACCAATGGTCAGGGCATCCTGCCCACCCCCACCATTGGCGGCGTCGGCCTGCTGCCCGACTGGGCCGGCATGGCCCATATTGGCTTTGCCGCTGAAAACCAGGCCATCCTGCTGGTGGGTGCGCCCGATCTGCGCGGCACCCATCTGGGCCAGTCAATTTATCTGCGTGATCTATTCAACCGGCGCGACGGCGCGGCCCCGCATGTCGACCTGCCTCATGAGCGCCGCACCGGCGATTTCGTGCGCAAGCTGATCCGCTCCGGTGTCGTCACTGCCTGCCACGACCTGTCCGACGGCGGCCTGGGCATTGCCTTAGCTGAAATGGCCGTCGCATCGGGCATTGGCGCCCGGATCGAACGCCTCGAAGGCCAGGATCCGATCCTGCAGTATTTTGGCGAGGATCAGGGCCGCTATCTGATCACCGTTAATCTCGACCCGCATGGCGATGCGATGAAATCGCTTTGGGCTGAAGCCAAAACGCTTGGCATCTTCTGCCCAAGCATTGGCACGACCGGCGGCGCCGATCTAGTACTGGGCGCAGCCCGTCCCGTGTCTATCGCCGACCTTAAAGCCGCGCATGAGAGATGGTTTCCCGACTTTATGGCAAGCGCCGCGGACTAATCGACTCTCTGCCTTATGATCGCCGCTCTTTGGGGTGTTTTGAACCCTAGGGGCAGCGTCGCGTTTTCTGGAGATCACAATGAACATTCGACCGGCCATCTTCTGCCTGACCACGGTGACCCTGGCACTGGGGACACAGGCTGCTTTCACACAAGATATCGAGGTAACCCATTCGGTTCTGCCCGATCAGTCCTACACCCTGATCTACCCCGATACGATGGAAGCCTCCGGCGGTATCGACAAGCCGCTGACCATCAATAACCCCAATGCGCCGCTGCAATGTACTATGAGCTATGTGCCAGTCGATCAGACCGACTGGACTCCCGAGGATGCGCTGGCCTCCTTGGTCACCGCAGAGGTGGAAGCGGGCTGGCGCAACACCTTCCCCGGCTTTGTGCTAGGCGCTCATGGCCCCACAGCATATCAGAGCGATCGCGCCCTGCTCTACGAGGGCACCAGCACCGACTCGCCCATGGGCGTGCCGCTGACCATCATCCATACCGAAACTGTTGCCCATGGCCTCGGCTATACGCTTGATTGTCTGTTCGACACCACGCAGGCCGAGCAGGCCCGCCCGATCATCGATTTTATCATTGCCAATTTCTCCACCAACGCCGATGCCGAGTGCTGCGTCGCAGTCAGTCCGCTGACAGAAATCGTCCCCGCGCAATAGCGCCAAGCAATGCGTGCCATATTGATGCTATCAGCAGCCTGCTCTATCTTGGCAACAATGGGTCACCAGACCACCATCTACTCAAGGAGTCGTGTCATGCCGATGGAAGCCACTGAAATCGAGCGTCGCATCAAGGCCGCTATTCCCGACGCTAATATCGAGATTCGCGATCTGGCCGGCGATGGCGACCACTTGGCCGCCAAGGTGATCTCCGAGCAGTTCCGCGGCAAGTCCCGCGTGCAGCAGCATCAACTGGTCTATGCCGCCCTGCAGGGCGATATGGGCGGTGCCCTGCACGCCCTGGCGCTGCAGACCAGCGCCCCGGAATAAACGCAGAGCGCCACGGTGATGTTGCGTGAATCGCCTGATCTGATCTGCATGGTCAAACCCGAGGCCGGCACCACCGCCCTCGACCATAAGATCATGGCCGAACGCGCCTCTTCGCTCAGCGCTGCCAAGCACAAGGTCATTGTCGCCATCGCTGCTCTCGCCAGCGCTAAAGCCGACCGCGCCGACCAGTTGCCCCATGCACAGACAGCTGTCTGGGCCTCTTTCGTGCAGCGCGAACTGATCGGCTTCCGCAAATATGCCGATATTATTCAGAACCGAAGCATTCCGCCCGAAGTCCTTGCCGAACTTGGTGCAATGGTCAGGCGACAATGACCCGTGCCGTATTTTTCGATATCGATGGTATGTTGATTAACGGCTATCACGCCCATCCCAAACTACAACTGTGCTGGAATGAAAATCTGTTGGCCGATCTGAGCATTGACCCGGAACGTTTCCAGCAAGAGTTCATTTACGACACCTTTATCAAAAAAATTATCATTGGCCAAGTCTCCCTGGTAGACGCCCTTAAGCGTCGGCTACCCGCAATGGGCTATACAGGCTCACCCATGACCGTGGTGAACTATTGGCTCAGCCATGACAGCGCTCTCAACCAGCCACTGCTCGAGATTATGCGGGAGCACCTGCGCACCAATTGACTGTGGAGCCATCTGGGCCTGTCCGAACTGTTCGAGGACTTTTTCTATTCCGCCCGCGTCGGCGTTCTCAAACCGCATCAGAGCTTTTTCGATTTCATCGAAGCACGCATTGGCCTGCAATCCGAACCGCTGCTGTTTTTCGATGATACATCCAAGGTGATCGATGGCACCCCATCGCGCCGGCTGGGAGGCGGTACAATTCAATTCGCTTGAAGACGTCACCAGCCATCCCTGAATCGCCGCGCAGCTATAGCCAAAAAAATCGCCTGCTGCCAGGACGTCTTTGTGACGCACCGCAACTTGATCGGCGATTGCCGATGCACCCCTCGACAGGGTCGCATCAAGCTCCTATTTATGGACCAACAATTTTCGGGCTCACCTCGGCTCATGAAAGGCTACATGCTATGACCGATATCAACTCTTTTATCGACGACAAAGTGAAGTCCAACGACGTCTTCTTGTTTATGAAGGGCTCGCCAGACTTTCCGCAATGCGGCTTTTCCGGCCAGGTCGTCCAAATCCTGAACTATCTCGGCCTCACCTATGATAGCGCCAACGTGCTCGAGAGCGCCGAACTGCGTGATGGCATCAAGGCCTATACCAATTGGCCGACTATTCCACAGCTCTACGTCAAGGGTAAATTCGTCGGCGGCGCCGATATCGTCCGCGAAATGTTCCAGGCTGGCGAATTGCAGGCCCATATGGAAGCCGCTGGCATCCCAGTCAAACAGACCGCTTGATCGGCACCGCTCAGACCGATCAAACGCCGGGCCCATGGTCCGGCATTTTTTGTTTGCGTGGCTCGCTCATCATCAATCTTGATGGCGCCCATTCCGCTTTGTCGCTTTGCCCGATCATGATGCCAGCGTAAAGCTTGGGTCCAACATCCGGGACCATACGACATGACCTCATCCGCTGGTTTTCTCGTCCGATGCCAGCATCATGGCGATAACCGCCAGCATCATTATTGGCATCGGCATTGCCATTTCCTCGTTTAGCGTGGTGGTGGCTGCCTTTTGTCGTTCGGTGCCGCAGGAAAAGCGCTTGCTGATCTTTGGCGTCGCCACAGCGGCCTCGTCCTTTGGCCAGTTCGCCTTTGCCCCCATCAACCTTGGCCAGAACCTTCCTGTTTGGCGCGCTGTTCGGCTTCATCAGCTCATCCCAGTAGATCTATGTCGGTATTTACGGCCTGGGCATGTATTTCCCGGTTACCTTCGCGGGCATGGCTGGGCTGATGGCCATTTCCTCGTTCACTAACTCGGTGATCATGTGGCGTCTGTCGCATGATGCATAGATATCAAAGCTTCGCTCCCCGCAGCTCGATTGTTCCACCACCATGGGAATGAATTGCATCATGTCGCACATCGGCAAACCTCCGTTCAGCGTTGAAGTGATTTAGGTTTTAGGCGGCGAGCAACAGCGTACTCGCCGCATTGCTATTGGCCGCCACCAGCACGGCCATCGGCGCATGAGTCAACTTGACCCAACTGCCACCATCCTCGGTAGGCGTCAACTCAAAGGTCACAACGTTGTCCTCGGCCTGAGCCGATGTGCCCTGTCCGGCTTCGCGCCAGTGATAGGTCGGACTCTTGTTCTCCTAGGCAGCCATTACCGCCAACTCGACATCCTCGCCCAGCTTTAGCCGGCATTCGAGATATTCGGGGATGCTCAATGCGCGCCACACCTTTTCGGGTGGCACATCCAGGCCGCACTCAAATACCAGCGCGTCATGATCGGTGGTCATTGATCCATCTCCTTGAGCAGATCTTTGAGACTGTCGATCCGGCTGGGCCAGAAGGCCTTGTAGCGCGCGATCCAGTAATGCAGCGGCGCTAGACCTTCTGGTGCCATCCGATAATAGGCAAAACGCCCCTCGCGCCGCTCGCTGATTAGCCCGGCCGCGCGCAGCACGGCAAGATGATGGCTCATCGCCGGCTGCGAAATGGCGAAGCCTTCGCGCAGATCGGTGGCGGTCAATTCAGTCGTCGCCAACCGCTCCAGAACGACACGGCGGGTCGGATCGGCCAACACTTTGAAAATATCGATACCACTCATGCACATACATAAGCATAGACTTATGTGTTATGGCAAGGCTCATCGTGTGACTCGTCAGTGCAATAAGTTATCTCAGCCTGCGCCACTTGCGTCATAATGGGGCCATCAGCCGGGCATAATCGAGAGTTGCAACGATCAACTGCACGGCCACTGTCGGGAGGGCTGGTATCGTTACCCAGTCTAGTTCTGCGGAAGGTGTTGGCTACGGTTTGCACCAAGGGTCTACTCACCAGAAATCCCGGCGCCCCGAGGCGCGATCGTCTCATTTACTAAATTACCAGAGGCGGTCGCCGCCTCTGAGCTTTATGCCTTCTATCCGTCCTCGGAGGTTTCCTGGCCGTCCGACGCGGACGGCTGCGCGCCGGCCCCAAGGTCAGGCGGCACCTCTGCACGCATTGCAATCGCCAACTTGCGACCTAAATAATCAGAGCGACAGTTCTGGAGACTTTTCCGATCATGAGTGATTCTGCATTTCCCAGTTGACACGGGACGACGATTGTTTTGGTGTGCAAGGGCAACAAGGTTGTGGTGGCCGGTGATGGCAAGGTGGCCATGGGCCAGACCATCATGAAACACGGTGCCAAGAAGATCCGACGGCTGGCCGGCAGCAAGGTAATCGCCGGCTTTGACAGCGAAATCGAGATCAAAGTGCAACCGGCAACCAATGCTGGCGGCTTTGAAGTTCTCGACACGTTTGTGCTGTAGTCATCGAACTCGTTACAAATGCGGTGTCACCCCGGGGCAGGCCGTAGTTCATCCTGTATCCGGCCACAGCCGCTAGGTGGTTGATATGGGCATCTCAGGATGGATTCTGGATCAAGTCCGGGGTGACGCCGTGGTGAATCAGCGTTTCCGGGCCGTGCGCCGCACCAGGTCATCGCGCAGGGCGCGCAAATCCTCAACATCGAGCTTGCCGATACCGACGGCCAGCCGGTTGGTCAGTTCGGTGGCTTCGGGCAGCAGACCGCCGGTATCGATGGTGATCTTGGGATCGCTGATTTCGGCCAGGCGCTGCAAATCCTCGGCCTCATCCCAAATGACGTTGAAAAAGGCGATCATGCGGTGCAGCAGAAAGCCGGTCGGCTTGCCGCGCTTGCCATGTTCAAGCGCCGAGAGATAGGCGCTCGATACGTTGAGGGCTGCTGCCATCTCCTTGAGGGAAATGCTACGCTCCTCGCGCATTTGCCGGATACGGGCGCCCAGCGGGGTTATCGGCGACGCAGGCGCACATACCACGCCCCCTCCCCGCCGTGACCGCGGCTGGCTACCGACCAGCCCGAAACCAGAGGCGCCAGCGATGGTTCATTGAGCCAGATGGGCAACATGGTACGCAGTATTCCCCAGCCTGTCATGGCGGCGATATAATCATCATCAGATTTGAGACCCTTGCCGGTGATCACCAGTATAGTCCGAGCGCCCTGAGTTACTTTGGCCTGGACAAATCGCTGCAGGGCGCCTCGGGCCTCGGCCTGAGTCATGTCATGCAGGTCGATACGGCCATCGATCTCAAGCTTGCCGCGCCCAAGCTTTTTACGGATGGCCGGATCGACAGATTTCTCGGGGATATTGGCCCCGGGAGCTGATGCCTGATAGGGGGGCAGAAAAGGTTGGCACGGCGGCAGAGGTTTGGGATCGGGCTGTTTGATCAGGGTTGGCAACGGTTTGGCCGGCAGGGGCAGCGGGTCGGTGCCCAGTTTGAGCAATCCCTTGCGTCGGAGTGGATCGACCGTCGCAGCGACAGCCGTCCAGAGGTGAAAATCGTGTGGTAGGCGCTTTGGATCACGCTTGGACATGGCAATGAACCGGATGCTTGCTGCCGTGATCTAATCGAGCTGGCTGGTGGCAATCACTTTCCAATTCGGATTGCGCGATTTTGGATTGCGAGCGAAGGTCCATTCATCGGCGATGGTCTGGACCTGATCGGCATTGCCATCCACCAGATTATTGTCCTTGTCGCGGGTGGCCGAAACCACTTCGGCGTGGAAGCGGACGGTCACCAGAACGTTCTTGCTGTCGAATTCGGCGTCAGCATATTCCACCTTGGGCAGGCCGACAAAGGTGAAGTCGATGGTCTGTTCGGCGGCTTCGCGCTCGCTGATGGCGTGCTGGAAGCCATCGAAGACGTCTTTTTCGAGCAGATTTTTGAGCGTGATGCGATCGCCGGTGGCAAAGCCGGTGACGATCATTTCATAGGCCTTCTTGGCGCCATCAAGGAAGGATTTGGGGGTAAAGGTGGGGTCCACGTCGGCGACGGCCTTGAAGCCGGCAGCCAGCTCAGCATCACCATGAGCGAATTGCTCGATCTCGGCCTCCAGCTTGCGGGCGCGGCGATCATCGTCAAGATCGGGGGCCGCCGTGCCACGTGGCCGGATCGGCACGACAGTATCTTCGCGGCCCAGTTCAGCCGACTTGCTGCGCTCAACGGATGGTCGTTCAGTGCCGATTCTTGTACCGAGCACCGAGCGCAGCCGGAATAGGACAAAAACCGCGACAGCGATCACGATGAGAGTGGGTAAATCGAAGAATTCGTCCATTGGACAATGCACCTTACGGTCGGCTACGTCGGAAAATAACGCTGGAGCGCTAACTGAGCGCCAGATTTGAACTATAATATAGGCAAAGCCTCACCCCAAAACCAGTTCACGATGGGATCAACACCGTTTTGCTTCTCTTTGAGCGAGAAGGAAACCCGATCTTGGCCCGTTTTTTTCCTTAAGCCTGTTAATGTTAACCCTTATCGAGATCGCCCTATTCATCAAGGTTGGCTAGAGCATCGGATTAATGCCCACGCTAGTGCTAGTTGTTGGCACGACGCCGGTTGTTGTGGCTGCTGCGCAGCCATAGTCTGCGGATTATCGGCCAATTGTGCAACAATATCAGCAGCGGCAAATTCCCCGGACGCGCCATTGCCGATGAGATAATGATCAGTCTGGGTGCGCTGCTGCTAATCATGCTGGGATTTCTGAGCGATCTAGCTGGAATGGCATTGCTGCTGCCCGTGGTGCAGCGCCATCTATGCCGTCTTGGCCAACCAGCTGACCGTGGTTAGTACCAATGCCAGGTATCATGACACCGGCCAGGCCGAAGACCCCCGCATAGCGGGACCCGATATCATCGATCTGAATGATGACCGTTATCGCCCCACCTACATCCTGTTGACAGGGTGGATTCCCAAATCAGCTTTGCCATGATTCAATACTGCTTTTTAGGAGGCGGTTTTGGCATATGGGGATCTGTCGGACGCAGAATGGCTGCTCATTGGCAAGCTTTTGCCGGCTGAGCGACCCATCCCCCTCAACCCCGCCCTTTGGCGTGGTATAACTAAGGCTTGGCCATCACGCATTTCCCGCTTGGCTGGGCTAGTCAGCGTGCAGGGACTGCCGACAAGCTGATGAGGGGATCATCAGCTCAATGGAGCGACGGATTCCAGCATCATGGTATCTGACGCGCTAGGACGGCCCATTCATCGTTGTGTTCGAGTCGGCAACAGCCTTGCTAGTGCGCTGCGCTAAGCGCTCGGCGCTCTTCTGGCTATAGCCGGCCGCCAGTAGCAGCACCGACCTGCAGCTCCATCAGCGGTTCCGCGGCAAAGCCGATCATCTCACGCAGAATATCGGCGTCAGGGGTCTTCTTCATACCAGCGTGCGCAGGTTCACCATTGCATTGGTCATCGGTGATCCTTCCAGTATCAGGTTGGTGTGAGCAACCCGACCCTACCGGAAATCGGTCTATGACCACCGATCAGCTACACCAGGGTCTGGGATATGATCTGCGCGTGACCGAAGAGCGCGTCCGACAGGCTTGCAAATATCTGCCCGATGTACAGCTATGGACAGACTCCGCCGCACTGAGGCTTACCCCACAAAGAACCTCCATGACCCCAAACCTTCTTGACTAAAGTATAATATCGATATCTTCGCTGCAGCTAAGGCCAGGAAGGCCGCAAAAGATTTTGCGGTCTTGTCGAAGCGTGTGGCGATGCGGCGGAACTGCTTAAGCCTATTGAACATGCGCTCGATGCGGTTGCGGTCCTTGTAGGCTTAGAAGTCGCATAGCGGCGGGTTCTTGCGGTTGGCTTTGGGGTGGGATCACCGGAACAATGCCGCTCAGCAGCAGATCCTGGCGGACGACCTCGCCATCGTAGCCTTTGTCAGCCAACAGCAGCCGCGGTTTGCCCACCGACATAGCCATCAAGGCAGGGACGGCTGCATAATCTGACGCTTCTCCGCCCGTGAGGACAAAGCCAAGAGAGCGTCCCAGACCCCTTGCGCGGCCCAGCGGCGAAACCGGACATAGACCGAGTTCCACTTGCCGTAGCGCTCCTGCATGTGGCGCCAAGGGCAGCCTACCCGGAGGACATGCAGCATGCCATTCAGATACTGGCGATTGTCCTGCGCTGGTCGGGACTTGCGACCTCGCTCAGCCGGCAAAAGCTTGCCAATGAGCAGCCATTCTGCGTCCGACAGATCCCCATGTGCCAAAACCGCCTCCTAAAAAGCAGTATCGGCGGGATTGTGTTGAATCATGGCAAAGCTGATTTGGGAATCCACCTTGTCAACAGGATGTAGGCGTGCAGGCCGCGCTTGTGGCTTCAGTTCAAAGATGGTAACCAGTAGAAATGCCCTTTCGACAAAGGAACCATCTATGAGTGACAAGATCCAGGGCGACGCAACAGCCCAGGAAAACATGCCCTCGATGAACATGGTGGGCCAGTATATTCGCGATCTGTCGTTCGAGAATCCCGGCGCGCCGGGCTCGATCATGGCGGGCAGTGGTAATCCGGCCTTCAACGTCTCGATTTCGGTCGCGGCCAAGAAGCAGAGCGAAGAGATCTATGCGGTCGAGCTGACCCTGAATGCCAAGGCCAATCGCGAACAGGTCGTCTTGTTCAATGTTGAGCTGATCTATGGCGGAGTGTTTCGCCTGAAGAATGTGCCTGAGGCTACGCTCAGCCAGCTGCTGATGATCGAATGCCCGCGGCTGATTTTCCCGTTTGCCCGCCAGGTGCTGGCCAGCGTCACCCAGCAGGGCGGCTTCCCGCCGTTAATGATGGAACCGGTCGATTTCGCCGCTATTTACCGGCAGAACCTAGCCAAACTCGCTGCCCAGCAAGACGCCGCGCCGCAGACCGCGCTAGCTGACGTCAGCAAGCCGAACTGATTTGTTTTGATATGCAGAACCAAAGAACCCCCGGAACGTTCCGGGGGTTTTATTGCTCGGTACTGCTATCATCGCGATAGCGATGCCACATGGCGTCATCGCCCAATGTAGCGACGAATCGGGCGTGAGCCACGGCTTCGGCGGGCGTCATGCGCGGGGGCAGGGCATTTGGCCGCCGCGATACTGTGGCGCGCGTGGTAATGGCGTCAGTCCCCAAAACGGTTCTTTCGGCGATCAACGCTAGGCTGATCTGCTTGCCACCGAGTAGTTCGAGATAGACTTCAGCCAGGATCTCGCTGTCGAGCAGGGCTCCATGCAGTGTGCGGCGGCTATTGTGTATGCCATAATGCTTGCACATGGCATCCAGGCTGACCCGCGCGCCGGGATGCTTCTGACGTGCCAGCATGACCGTGTCGATAACCGGATTGGCGAGAGGCTTGTGACCAGCCCGTTCCAGTTCGGCATTGAGAAAACCCATATCAAAGGACGCATTATGGATGACCAGCGTGGCGTCGCCGATAAAGGCGCGGAAATCGTCAACTATGGCGCCAAATAGGGGCTTGTCGGCGAGAAATTCCTCGCTGAGTCCATGCACTCGGAAGGCCTCTTCGGGCATAGAGCATTGCGGATTGACATAGACATGATAGTGCTGGCCGGATGGGATATGGTTGATCAGCTCGACGCAGCCGATTTCAACCAGTCGGTCTCCGGCAGCAGGGGAGAGCCCGGTGGTTTCGGTATCCAGAACGATCTCGCGATTCATAGTTTGACGTCCTTCGCGCGAATGGCTGCTACCAGTGCCGCCACCATCTCCAGAGTCTTGGCAATCGGCATGCTGGTATCAAACAGATAGCTGCCCCAAGCCTTCTTTTCGGCCTGGGGCAGCTGACGGACAAGGATGGTGTCAAGCTTTTCCTTACTCATTGCCGGCCGCGCTAGGGCCCGTTGCCACTGAATGGCAGTGTCCACCCAGGTTACACCGACCGCGTCAAAGCCATAATCGAAGCCGCTTTCGAACAGAAGTGGTACTTCGACAACGGCCAGTGCATAGCCCTGCGCCTCGGTAATATCGAAAAATCGGGCGATGCGGGCGCGGACCATAGGGTGAACAATGGTTTCAAGCCGGGAAAAACGGAGTGGGTCGGCGGTCAGGGCCTTCGAAAGGGCGACCTTATCGATACCGCCATTCTGCGCGGTGCCGGGGAACAGTGCTTCGACCGGCGCGACGGCGTCGCCGGCATAAAGCTCGGTAACTGCCTGGTCGGCAGAAAAGACCGGCACACCAAGATAGGCAAAGGCCTGCAGCACAGTGGATTTTCCGGTAGCAATGGAGCCGGTTAGACCAATGCGCCACATATTTAAGGCTCCAAAGTTGCCTGGATACTGGCCCGCAATGCGGGCGTCACCGTCGGTCGGACACCGAACCAAGCCTCGAACCCGGGGATGGCCTGGTGCAGTAACATACCAAGACCATCGATAGTGCGCAATCCGTGGGCTGCTACCTCGGTCAATAGAGGGGTTACTAATGGAGTATAGACGATGTCAGTTACCAGTGTGGTTTTGGCTAGTTTACTCAGATCAAACCAGTCAAAGCGTGTGCCATGCATACCGATGGCACTAGTATTGATCACCAGCCCAATATGAGGCGCCAGTTCGGCGAAGGCATCAAACCCATGGGCAATGAAGGACCTGTCGATCTCCGCAACGAGGGCTCGCGCCTTAGCAAGTGTGCGGTTAAGCACGTGTACCTTACCGCCACTGCGGCGGCGTAACGCGACTAACACAGCGCGCGCAGCACCACCAGCGCCGATAATCATAGTGTCGCTGGACCCGTCGGATCAGCCAGGTGCTTCTACGTCCAGATTACCCAAAAAACCCAGATAGTCTGTATTGCTGCCATACACCTTACCGTCAGTCACCACCAGGGTGTTAACCGCGCCAATGGTGGCGGCTAGCGGATCAACGGCATCGCACAGCGTAAACACTGCTTCTTTCGACGAATTCGCCGCCACGCAACCTCTCGGAAAAGGCCGGTAGATCGGCTGGCGCCACATCAATGGCTTCATAGCTGCCATCGATGGCGTTCTGGGCCAGCCAACTACCATGAATAAACGGGGAGCGCGAATGATTGATGGGATGCCCAATAACGAAGGCTTTTATGATCATTACAAAGTCTCGGGAGTAAATATGCGCAGTGCGGTCAATAAAGGCAAAAGGGGTAAGCCTAGAATGATAAAATAGTCGCCGACGACCCTTTTAAATAAAGGGATGGAGAGGCCTTTCAGGCGATAGCCGCCGACAGAACCCAGAATGGCGTCGCCCTTACACTCAAGCACATCATTACTCTCAACCGGGGTAAAGTCGCGCATGGTCCATTAGGCGGTATAGATATCGGACCACAGCACAGTGTCACCACGCACCAGAGTTATAGGGGCATGCAGGCGATGAGTCTTGCCGCGCAAATGGTCGAGCTGATTGGCCACATCGGCCCGGTCTTGCCAGTTTATGCAAAAGCTCGGTGCTAGGGCTAAATGTCTGATCGACGCCGATAACAATCGCACCTGGATGAGCCCTGGTCACGGCTTCGGTATTATGTCGAGCCAGCAGCAAAGCGACATCGTGCCCGTCACCGCCAACGGCGAACGCTGCAGCTTCGAGTACCCACTCGTCGAGCTGAGTGAGGATGATGGAAAAATTCAATCTGACCTGCTCAAGCAGGACTTTAAGGGTGGCGCTATATGAAGCTAGGATCAGCATGGCGATAATGTTTTCTACACTGTCATGCACAGCTCAAGCTAAAGTTGTGACAATGACTCATAACTTTAGCTAAACGGCAAACTTGTTCGACATAGTTACCAAAATGTTAACATACTAACCTGGGTAGATCAGGTGGGATGGTGGTGGATAGTTATGGGGATAACGCGTGTTATTAGGGACAAAGTTACTAAAGCGTTTTGCACATACCAAAGCGAATCTTTATGACTCCGGGGTCGCCGCGTTAAGGCCTTATTAAGGAGTGTTAAGTGTTGGTGAATTGCGATGAGCGCAGACTATATTAACACCCCCTTAACCATAAGGCTGCGCGCTTGTAACACGAGGATGGATAATTGTGGAAGCGCGTGAATTACCCCAAAATACCGCCATAATAATACAAAATTCTAAGTCAGAAAGATTCTTTAGGATTTTGGAATGAAAGTCAGACGTGACCCACAAATCCCTATTAGCAACCGTTCTAGACGAGCGTTAGGCGCGGACTCCGATCTGGATCATGCGGCCAGGCTGGCTTCTATCTGTCTGAATATCGGACGACCCGGAGCAAGGCTAAGAACTTCCTTGATCTTTGTTACACGCTAGAACTGGCCATTGAAGTTTCGTTGCAGCCATTGCGACGGTTCGATCTGGATGTGGCGATCATGTTCTCCGACATTCTGATGATCCCCGATGCCCTTGGACAGCAGGTCTGCTTTGAATAAGGCGAAGGACCAATTCTGGATGCGGTGGATGAAACTAATATCGCTGCTCTGCGACTAGAGCGGGAGCTGGAACACCTGGCACCAATGCTGGAAACGCTTAAGGGTCTAAAAGCAGCATTAGCTCCTGATAAAGACACTGATTGGCTTCTGTGGCTCTCCCTGGACGGTGGCGACCGATATGATTGGTGGCTGTGGTTCGACAGATCAAGCAGCGGCCCCGCTGTTTGCCGTTTGTCATCCGCAGGTCTTTATTGCCTTGATTGATATTCTAGTAACGACCAGTATCGATATTCTGGTGGCCTAATTTACAGCGGGCGCTGATGTAGTGCAGTTGTTTGAAAGCTGGGCACTTAATCTGGACGATGTGGGTTTTGAGGAACGTGTGATCAGTCCTAATCGCTGGATTGTTGAAGGGGTGCTGGCCAGGGTGCCTAATGCACCGATCATTGGATTTCCCAGAAGTGCGGCAGGTAATCTGGCGGGCTATGCGACCGCGACCAGGGTTAATGCGCTCGGGCTGGATTATGCTACCCCGCTGGCATTTGTCGATCAGCACCTTCCTAAGGCTCTGCCAGTGCAGAGGGATCTCGATTCACTGCGACTGGTGGCTGGTGGGGTACAGCTGGACGAGCGGGTCGATGCCATCATCGCTGCCTTCAGCGATCGGTCGCATATTTTTAATCTCGGGTATGGCATTGTGCCGGAGACACCGATTAAAGATGTTGGCCAGCTGATCTATCGCGTCAAAAACGGCTAGGTCGGCTCCAGTAAATCCAGGGAGACGATGTCAATGGAATGGCTCAAGGCACTGCATGTGCTCTCGGTAATTGCCTGGATGGCGGGGTTGATGTATCTGCCGCGCCTGTTTGTGTATCACGCCGGAGTTGCGGTTGGCTCGGAAGCGTCCGTGACGTTTAAGACCATGGAGCGCAAGCTCTATCGCGGCATCATGGTGCCGGCGATGATCCCTAGTTGGATCTTTGGGTTGTGGTGGGTATTTGGCTTTGGCCTGATTAACTTCTTGCAGGGCTGGATATAGGTGAAGGTGCTGATAGTGATTTCTATGAGCGGCGTGCAGGGATTTTATAGATTATTACTGTTGGCCTTCCAGTAAGACCGTAATACGCATAGTCATAAATTCTTTCGTGCTATCAATAAAATCCCGTTCGTTCTGCCTATCTTGATTGTTATTATGGCTATCGTGAGGCTGTTCTAAGGAACAGTTATTCGAGTCTGTCTTCTTGGATAAATAGCCCTACTTAGGGCGGTTTATCCTTTATGACTGATAAACGTTTCACGTGAATCTGCCGTCTGATGGTGGTTCATCCTTGAAATTGGGACCGGATCGCGTTATGTGCAAGGCGACAAATCCCATTCAAAAGCTGATCCGCCTGGATCCGCTGCGCGGTGCTTACCCCCTATCGACTAAACGTCCAGATTTCCCTTAAGGGTTTATCCGCTACATGCAGAATATGAAGCTCAGTGAGCTCAAGGCTAAATCTCCGGCCGAATTGCTGGTGTTCGCCGAAGAGCACGAGGTCGAGAACGCCTCCACCATGCGCAAACAGGAATTGATGTTTGCCATTCTCAAGGAATTGGCGGCCCAGGAGGTCGACATTACCGGCGAGGGTGTGGTTGAAATCCTGCCTGATGGCTTTGGTTTCTTGCGTTCTCCTGATGCCAACTATCTGCCGGGTCCTGATGACATCTATATTAGCCCGAGCCAAATCCGTCGTTTTGGTCTGCGCACTGGCGACACGGTTGAGGGCCAGATTCGGTCTCCTAAAGATGGCGAACGCTATTTCGCGCTACTCAAGGTCAATACTATTAATTTCGAAGACCCAGAGGCTGTGCGCCACAAGGTCAATTTCGATAATCTAACCCCGCTTTATCCCGAAGAACGTCTGTGTATGGAAATGTCAGATCCGACAATCAAGGATCGCTCGGCACGGTTGCTTGATCTGGTGGCGCCGCTCGGCAAAGGTCAGCGTGCCTTGATTGTTGCACCTCCACGTACCGGTAAGACGGTACTGTTGCAAAATATTGCACAATCAATCGCCGCCAACCATCCGGAGTGCTATCTGATCGTTCTACTGATCGACGAGCGGCCCGAGGAGGTAACCGACATGCAGCGCTCGGTGCGTGGCGAAGTCATCTCCTCAACCTTCGACGAGCCGGCCAGCCGCCACGTCCAGGTCGCCGAAATGGTGATCGAAAAAGCCAAGCGTCTAGTTGAACACAAGCACGATGTGGTGATCCTGCTCGATTCAATCACCCGTCTCGGCCGCGCCTACAACACCGTCGTACCGAGCTCCGGCAAGGTGCTGACTGGCGGTGTGGATGCTAATGCGCTGCAACGTCCGAAGCGCTTCTTCGGCGCTGCCCGCAATATCGAGGATGGCGGTTCTCTGACTATCATTTCCACGGCGCTGATCGATACTGGCAGCCGTATGGACGAAGTGATCTTCGAAGAGTTTAAAGGCACCGGTAACTCGGAAATCATCCTTGACCGCAAGGTTGCCGACAAGCGCATCTTCCCGGCCATCGACATTACCAAGTCGGGTACTCGCAAGGAAGAGCTGCTAATCGAGCCTGATATTCTCAAGAAGATGTATGTCCTGCGCCGTATCCTTAATCCGATGGGGACAATCGACGCTATGGAATTTCTGATGGATAAGGTTCGTCAGACCAAGACCAATTCCGACTTCTTCGATTCGATGAACACCTAGCAACAATGGGCGCGTCGCATCTTACAACCGCCCGTCGCCGCACCTGATCGATATGCGATCAGGTGACACCATTGTGGCGTTGTCCTCCGGGGCAACGCCCTCCGGCGTGGCAGTCATTCGCCTGTCTGGTCCTGACGTTTCCGACATCTTGTGCCAGGTTGCAGGCAGTCTGCCAAAACCCAGGCAGCTGGTTCTCCGGCCAATCGGCCAGTACTCACTGCTGGATCGAGGTTTGGTGGCCTATTTTCCCGCTCCGCACAGTTTTACCGGTGAAGACTATGCCGAACTGCAAATGCATGGTTCGCCTGCTGGCGTCCGGGCCATCATCAGATTACTCATTAGTCTAGGGGCCCGCCTGGCGGAGGCCGGCGAGTTTACCAGACGGGCCTTTGAGAACGGCAAGCTCGACCTCGTAGAAATTGAAGGTCTGGGCGATCTGCTTGAGGCGGAAACTGAAAATCAGCGACAACAGGCGTTAGCGCGGTTTGAAGGTGGTCTAAGCCAAAAAATCGCGGTCTGGCGCCAACAATTGCTGGATCTGCGCGCCGAAATCGAGGCACGTCTAGATTTTTCCGATGAAGGCGACGTCGCAGACGCCTTGCCTGACAGCTTTACCAACAGCATTCTCGATCTACAAAACGATATTGGCACAGTACTAGCCTCAGCAGAGCATGGCCGGATCGTGCGCGAGGGTATCCGCGTGGCTATGGCCGGCGCCCCCAATGCCGGAAAATCGAGTCTACTCAATGCGTTGGTACGCTCGGACATTGCCATCGTCACTGATGAAGCCGGGACAACGCGCGACGTTCGCGAGGTGCCACTGGACATCAATGGGCAACTTTATGTGTTGCTCGATCTGGCGGGGCTCCGCGAGGCAGATAGTAAAGCCGAAGCCGAGGGCGTACGTAGGGCCCGACTGGCGATTGAGCAAGCCGATATCGTGCTTTGGTTGGTGGCCCCCGATATCACCGATATCGATGATGAATTGCGACCATCGGCGGATCTGTGTATTGGAACAAAGGCGGACCTGGGAAAGGTCGCGGCGGTCGATTTGCAGGTTTCTACGGCTACTGGATCAGGGATTGACGACCTACTTAGCGCGATTGAAGCAATTGGTCTGCGCAAGAGCGCCGGTGAACCGGCGATGATCAGTCGGGAGCGGGATCGACTCGCACTGATGTCGGCGGAAGAGGCCCTGGTAATGGCCGCTAGCCAGTTGTCAGCACCTGAATTGGCGGCCGAAAGCCTGCGCATTGCCTCGCAGGCTCTGGAGCGGCTGATCGGCCGGATCGACGCCGAACGCGTGCTGGACCAGTTGTTTGCTAGCTTTTGTATCGGCAAATAATTCACGTGAAACATTGATATGAGCGGCGCGGAATTGATTCACGTGAAACATTAGCCTATTGAGCTCCTCTGGAGATCATAGACATGAGCGACTACGCGGTCATCGTCGTTGGAGGTGGGCATGCCGGCTGCGAAGCGGCGGCGGCTTCTGCACGTCTGGATGTCCCAACTGCTTTGATCACCCACAAATTTGCAACAATTGGCGAAATGAGCTGCAACCCGGCAATTGGCGGGCTCGGCAAAGGTCATCTGGTACGCGAGATCGATGCGCTAGATGGGTTGATGGGTCATGTCGCCGATGCCGCTGGCATCCAGTTCCGAGTGCTTAACCGGCGCAAAGGTCCGGCAGTGCGCGGGCCGCGGGCGCAGGCTGATCGCAAGCTCTACCGGCAGGCGATGCAGGCTGCCATTTCGCGACAAGCCAATCTTGAAGTGATCGAGGGCGAAGTCGACGATATCACTGTCAGCGACGGCGTTGTCAGCGGCGTGCGCCTGCTGGATGGCCGTCGTTTTAGCACCAAAGCGGTTGTGCTGACGACAGGGACCTTTCTGCGCGGCCTGATCTATCGCGGCGAGGAAACCACACCGGCAGGACGCATGGGCGAGAGGTCTGTACTCGGTCTGTCGACACGACTGAAAGCTCTGGGTCTAGCGCTTGGTCGGCTCAAAACGGGTACGCCAGCGCGTCTGAACGGCAGCAGCATTGATTTTTATGCTCTGGAAGAGCAATCAGGTGATACACCACCTGAACTGTTCTCGGCACTGACGGCGGCGATCACCACACGTCAGGTCAGCTGTCACATCACGCGGACGACGGCGGAAACGCACAAGATTATCTCGGATAATCTGTATCGTTCAGCGATGTATTCGGGCAGGATCAGCAGCCGCGGCCCACGCTATTGCCCGTCAATCGAGGATAAGGTGGTGCGTTTCGCCGATCGCGACAGCCACAAGATTTTTCTCGAACCCGAAGGATTGGACGACACCACTATCTATCCTAATGGGCTGTCGACCTCGCTGCCGGTTGATATTCAGGAGAATTTTCTGCGCTCCATGCCCGGACTAGAAAATGTGAACATTGTCCGGCCTGGCTATGCCATTGAATATGATTATATTGACCCACGTGAACTCCGCCCAATACTGGAGGTCAAGCGTCAACCTGGACTCTATCTGGCGGGTCAGATCAATGGTACCACGGGCTATGAAGAGGCTGGCGCGCAGGGCTTGCTGGCTGGTGCCAATGCGGCACTGGCCGCTGCAGGCCGCGATCCCCTGATGCTGTCGCGGACGGAAAGCTATCTTGGCGTCATGGTCGATGATCTGGTGACGCGCGGCGTCAGTGAACCCTATCGCATGTTCACCTCACGCGCTGAGTTCCGGCTACATTTACGGGCCGACAATGCTGATCAGCGGCTGACACCGCTGGGGGTGGCCGTCGGCCTGGTGGGTCCTCAACGCACGGAATTGTTTGGCAAAAAGGCGAACGCACTGGAGCGAGGCAAGAGTTTGCTTATCAGCCTAACCGCTACACCCAATGTGGCGCGCAAGGCTAGGATTGCAGTCAATGAGGATGGCAAATCGCGTTCAGCATTCGATCTGCTGTCCTATCCTGATGTGCGGACTGAGGATGTGATCCGGTTATGGCCGGAAATCAGCGCGATCGAAGAGTCGGTAATCGCGCAATTGGTAGTTGATGCGCAATATGCAGTCTATCTGGATCGACAGCGCGACGACATTGCTGCAGTCCGTCGTGATGAGCAAAAGCCGATTCCCGATGGCATGGATTATGCAGCCATTCCGGGCCTTTCAGTAGAAATCCAGCAGAAGCTATTGCAATTCCGGCCGCAGACCATTGCCCAAGCGCAGGCCATGGATGGGATGACGCCGGCAGCAGTGACTTTGTTACTGGCAGTGATCCGCCGCGGCGAGATGCGCAAGGCGAGCTGATGATCGACTATTCCGCCATTGCACCCTATGGCGTATATTTTTGCCATTCCCTTTATGCTGTTGCCGCTGATTTGGAATCTTATGCTGTCTTACTCCAAAGATGGCAGGCAGTGCAGAATCGTATTTCACGTGAAACACCGGCTCCCGATGTGATCACCTGTCGCACGCTGGCGTCCTTGCCGCAGCTTTTTGGCTGGATGGTGCCCTTTGTAACGCCTACAACCCGGGCGATTTTATACAAAGGACGGGAACATATTGAAGAATTCGTCGAAACGGTTACCGGGTGGGACTTTAACGTGGTATTAATGCCTAGCGACACTGACCGAAGCGGTGTTCTGCTCACACTCACAAATTTGAGCCGAAATCAGTAAGTTAGCGGCGAACGAGCTGGAGGCCGATAGTGGCACCCCGTATCCTGACACTGGCCAATCAAAAAGGCGGCGTGGGCAAGACCACGACTGCCATCAATTTAGCCACAGCCCTGGCTGCGGTAGGCGAACGCGTGCTGATTGTGGACATTGATCCGCAGGGCAATGCCTCGACGGGCCTGGGCATTTCACGCACCGATCGCGATGTTTCGTCCTATGATCTGCTGGTGGGCGACGCCACGGCGGCCGAAGCGGCGATCATGACTAGCATCCCCAATGTGGCCATTGTCCCCTCGACGATGGACCTGCTGGGCGTCGAACTGACTATTGCTGACCATGGCGATCGCGCATTCAAATTGCGCAATGCATTCGAGCATCTCGATGATCTGACAATCAATGACAAACCGGTCAGCTATATCCTGATCGACTGCCCACCTTCGCTCAATCTGCTGACGGTCAATTCGTTGGTTGCCGCGGATGCGGTGTTGGTGCCGCTGCAGTGCGAGTTTTTTGCGCTCGAAGGTCTTAGCCAGCTGCTGCAGACGATTGAACAGATCCGCTCGACGCTCAATCCGCGCCTGTCGATCCAGGGTGTGGTGATGACTATGTTTGACAAGCGCAATAATCTGAGCGAGCAGGTGCTCAACGATGTGCGCAGTGAAATGGGTTCACTGGTCTATGACACTGTTATTCCGCGCAATGTGCGCTTGTCGGAGGCGCCGTCCTATGGCAGGCCAGCCCTGCTGTACGATTTAAAATGTGCCGGCAGCCAGGCCTATCTGCGGCTGGCGACCGAAGTGATCCGCCGCGAGCGGCAGCTCAATGCGGCATAGGAGCCCGTCCATGAACGAAAAATCCACACGTCTTGGCCGCGGGTTGGCCGCTCTGATCGGCGATATGGCGACTGTTGAAGGTGCGCGTGTCACCGAGTCTGGGGGCATCAAGCGCCTGCCGGTGGGTTTCATCATTGCCAATCGTACCAATCCGCGCCGCTCGTTCAATGATAATCAGCTCGAGGAATTGACTAATTCGATCCGCGAAAAGGGCGTGATGCAGCCCTTGCTGGTGCGGCCGAGCAATGATCCGAACATTTTTGAGTTGATTGCCGGCGAGCGGCGCTGGCGCGCTTCGCAGCGTGCGGGTCTGCATGACGTTCCGGTGATTATCCGCGATGTGGATGACAAGGAAGCGCTAGAGCTTGCCATTATCGAGAATGTGCAACGCGCTGATCTCAACCCACTCGAAGAAGCCATGGGTTACGGGCAGTTGATCGAGCAGTTTGACTATACCCAGCAGGATCTGGCCCAGGTCATTGGCAAAAGTCGCTCACATGTGGCCAATACGCTGCGGCTGCTGCGTTTACCGGAAGATGTGCGCGAAATGGTGGTGAGTGGCTCATTGACAGCAGGTCATGCGCGGACGCTGATTACTGTCGAGGATCCGGCGACATTGGCACGGCAGATCGTAACCGGCGGATTGTCGGTGCGTAAAGCCGAGGCACTGAGCCAGCAGCGCGATATCGCCAGCACGAAGAAGCCAAGTGCTTGTGCCAGTGAACGCGACGCCAATATCGTGGCGCTGGAGCGTCGCCTGTCGGACGCGCTGGGCCTATCGATATCGCTGTCGCACGGCGATCGCGGCGGCAAGCTAGAGATCCGATACAAAACACTCGAGCAGCTCGACGGCATTTGCCTAAAGCTGACCGGATACAGCAATTAGTTTCACGTAAAACACTGCGGTGGCACCTAGTGTGCCGCGGCCATCATGCAAATGGCCAGCAGGCTGCGCCGTAAAGCCGTCTCGGCTAGGCCGGGGCGACAGCGCGTTTCGGCAGTTGTCTGCAAAATTCGGGCACTAGCGCTGGCCAAAGCGTTATCAGACCAGAGTCTGAGCTGTTGTTCCAGCGCCCCAGCTCGGGAAAAATGCGGCTTCGGTCGCTGACCGTCGAGTACGGCGCGCGGTGACTTTCCGGCATCAACTTCGGTGCGCCAGCGCCGCAAATTGGTAAAGTGGATGGCACACATGGCGAGCAGGCGCTGAGGATCAACGGCTGAGGACAGGGCGCGATTAAGCGCAAGTTCGAGCTTTTCGGCATGACCGCCAGCTGCTGCGTCCACAATGGCATCGATGACCAACATGCTATTATCAGCGCAAAGCAGCAGCACGTCGTCGCGGATTAGCTCCTTGCTAGTTGCGGCATAGAGGCAAAGCTTTTCTAACTCGCGGCGAGTTATTTCGCGGTCATTGCCCAGAATTTCGCGCAGTGTAGCGACAACGTCGGCGTCAACCCTGATGCCCTGTTGATTGAAGGTGTCGCGAATCATGGCCTGTAGAGCTTCATCGCTGTCGGGATAGCAGGGCAAGACGCGGCCGTTCTTGGCGACCTCCACAAGGGCCCGCAGGGCGTCCCTGGGCGGTAGATTACCAGATTCGAGCACGATAGCAGCGCCCTGGAGGTCGTCTTGCAGTTCGGTCAGCGTCATGACCAGGGATTTATCAGCACCACGCACCCGGACGATGCGTTTGTCGCCAAACAGCGAGATTGTCTTGGCCTCGACGGCCAGGATGGATGGATCAGCATCAATCTCAATGCCGTCTAGGGTAACGATACTAACTGATTCGGGGTTGTCGCCGCTTAGATTGCAGATTAGGCGCTGCGCCGTCTCGCGGACCAGGCCTGTGTCCGGGCCATAGGCCAGAAATATGCCGTCTGCAATGTCGGGCCGCGTGACAAAGCGGGCGACCTCATGAGCCTTGAGGGTGGTCATCAGCGGCTCAGAGCTGCCAGCAAGGCCAGACGCAGTGATTCGGCTGCGCTTCGAGCGGCACGTTCGTTTGCTTCTTCGGCCGCGACATTGTTAGCCAATACCTGGCCGGAGCGGGTGTAGTCTGCTGACGCACTACGCGTGAAGCTTCTTGAGGGCGCGTCGCTACCGTCGCGGGCAGTGATGGTGAGAGTCGCGATGACGGTGACTTCCACTGGCTTGGCCAGATTGGTCGTGCCCGTCACCATCATATCATTCCCACTGCCGCTAGCAGTAATAGTGACCAATGGTGCTGTTTTGGCTTCAGAATGACCAAAGCGCAGCATCAACTCCTGGTAGATGATCTGCTCCAGCCGGTTGGTGGGCTTGGCATAGGCCAGATTAAGCGAGGGGTGAGCCGCCAGAGTGCCGCTATAGACCAACGAAAAACTGCAAGCGCTTAGCGCCTCGGCTAAAATTAGCAGGGATCCGGCCAGAACGGTACGGTGAATCGCTTTAGACCACGACATTGACGATCCTGTCCGGGACGATGACGATCTTCTTGAGTGTCTTGTCCCCGAGAATGCGGATAATCTCGTCCATAGACAAGACCAGTTTCTCCAGTTCAGCGGTCGGCATGCCCTTGGCGACGATGATTTCGCCGCGGCGCTTGCCGTTAACCTGGACGGGGATAGTCACCTCATCGTCGACCAGCAGGGCAGGATCGATTTCTGGCCATAATGCGTCAGCGACTAGACCGGTCTTGCCCAGGACTTCCCAGCAGGTCTCGGCCAGATGCGGCATCATCGGTGCGATAAGCTGGATCAAGTGCGAAACCCCCAGTTCGAGCGCAGCTAGCCGGCTTGCTGGCATCACGGCGCAGATGCCGGCGGCGCGTACCAAGACGTTGGTCAGTTCATAAATCTGGGCGACGGCACGGTTGAAGCGCAGTCTCTCGATGTCACTGCCGACATGATGGACGGCACGATGGACGATTTTGCGCAGCGCAAGGCCTTCACTATCGTCGTTTTCACGAACAACATTGGCAAACTGTTTAACAATTTCGATAGTTTCACTGATCAGCCGCCAGACACGCTGCTGGAATCGGCTGGCACCCTCAACCCCGGCTTTGGTCCACTGCATATCGCGCTCGGGCGGGGAATCGGACAGCATGAACCAACGCGCTGTATCGGCGCCATAGGTGGCCACGATCTCGTCGGGATCGATGACGTTCTTCTTGGATTTGCTCATCTTTTCGATCGAGCCGATTGAAATTGGTTCACCCGACTTCAGATGTTGCGCATGGCGGCTCTCGCCAAAGGTTTCTATCGCCACATCGACTGGTGCGACCCAGTCACCCTTGGATGACTTGTAGGTCTCGTGTGTCACCATGCCCTGGGTAAACAGACCTTTGAAGGGTTCGTCGAACCCGACATGGCCGGTCAGCTTCATGGTGCGGGTGAAATAGCGCGAATAGAGCAAATGCAGGATCGCGTGTTCCACGCCCCCGATATATTGATCGACTGGCAGCCAGCGATTGGCAATTTCCGGCATGGTGGGGGTGGCTGCGTGTGGCGCGGTAAAGCGCGTATAGTACCAGGATGAATCGACAAAGGTGTCCATGGTATCGGTTTCACGGCGCGCAGCGGCACCGCATTGTGGGCAATGGGTGTGCTTCCAGGTTGGATGGTGGTCGAGCGCATTACCTGGCTTGTCGAAGCTGACGTCCTCGGGCAGCACGACGGGCAGGTCCTTTTTGGGCACCGGCAGGGTGCCGCAAACCTCGCAATGGATCACCGGGATCGGACAGCCCCAATAGCGCTGGCGGGAGACGCCCCAGTCGCGCAGGTGATAATTAATTTCGACCTTGCCCTGTGGCTGGCCATCGACCGTGCGGGCCCCAAAATGGGCCGCTACAGCCTTTTTGGCCTCATCAATGCTCAGGCCATCAAGAAAGCCAGAATTGAAGATGGTGCCGGCATCGGTAAAAGCCTGATCGACAATGGTAAAGCTGGCGGCGTCGGCGCCGGTCGGTAGCACGACTGGCTTGATGGGCAAATCATAACGGCGCGCGAAATCCAGATCGCGCTGGTCGTGAGCCGGGCAGCCAAAGATGGCGCCAGTGCCATAATCCATCAGCACGAAATTGGCGACATAGACGGGCAGCGTCGCATCCTCAATCACCGGGTGCTGCACGTATAGGCCGGTGAAGATACCCTTCTTGTCTGCCTTTTCAAGGGTTTCGGTGGCGGTTCTCTGGGCACGGCATTCGGCGATGAACGCGGTCAGTTCAGCATTGCCCACAGCCAGTTGGGTGGTCAGTGGATAGTCAGCGGATAGGGCGATGAAGGAAGCGCCAAAAATGGTATCGGGCCGGGTGGTGAAGACTTCGATCGCCGAGGCGCCGGCCTGATTGGATTCAGCCAAAGCAAATTGCAGACGTAAACCCTCGGATTTGCCTATCCAGTTGCGCTGCATGGTGCGCACTTTTTCGGGCCAGTCAGTCAGGGTGTCGAGCCCGGCCAGCAATTCCTCAGCAAAATCGGAGATCTTGAAGAACCACTGGGTCAGCTCACGCTGCTCCACGGGGGCGCCCGAGCGCCAGCCCTTGCCGTCGATGACCTGCTCATTGGCCAGCACAGTCATGTCGATGGGGTCCCAATTGACCTTGGATTGTTTGCGGGTGACTAGGCCGGCCGCCATCATGTCGATGAACATAGCTTGCTGGTGCTGGTAATATTCGGGCTCGCAAGTGGTGATTTCCCGGGTCCAGTCAATCGCCAGACCCATTGATTGCAGCTGGGCCTTCATCGAGGCGATATTCTGCCGGGTCCAGGTGCCCGGATGGGTATTGCGCTCGATGGCAGCGTTTTCCGCGGGCAGCCCGAAGGCATCCCACCCCATGGGATGAAGCACATTCTTGCCCCTGGCACGGTGATAGCGCGCCACCACATCGCCCATGGAATAATTGCGCACGTGGCCCATATGGATGCGCCCCGAGGGGTAGGGGAACATTTCGAGGACATAGTAAGGCTCGCGCGGGTCATCATTTGATGTGACAAAGCTCTGGGCCTGGTGCCAGACCTGCTGCCATTTGGGTTCCATTTCGCGCGGATTGTAGCGTTTGACGCTCACTTAGCTCGTCCTTGGATGAATGTTGCGAAGCGCCAGAAGGTCCTGAGCGACTTGCGTTTGAGGGGGATTTTGTCTACCGGACCATCACCAGAAATACCCATCTAGGTCAACAGGAACAGGGCGAAAGCATGCAAACCAGTGCTGCCAGTAGTCTCGCCACTATCCGGGAACGGATTGCCAGGGCTAAAGCGCGTTTCGGGCCGCCGCCTGACCGGGTGCGACTGGTTGCGGTCTCCAAGACCTTTGCAGCAGAGGAGATCGAGCCGTTTCTGGGCGCCGGGCAGCGGCTATTTGGCGAAAACCGAGTGCAGGAAGCCAAGCAGAAATGGCCGGGCCTGCGCGCGCGGTTCACCGATATCGAGCTGCATCTGATCGGGCCGCTTCAGACCAACAAGGCGCACGAGGCGGTGGCGCTGTTCGATGTGATCGAAACGGTGGATCGTGACAAGATCGCCATTGTGCTGGCCGAAGAAATGCAGCGCGCCGGCAGACAATTGCCGTGTTTTGTGCAGGTCAATATCGGTTTGGAAATGCAAAAGGCCGGGGTGGCACCCGGCGAGACTGCGACCTTTGTCGCCCGCTGTCGCACCGAATACGGGCTCAATATCGTCGGGCTGATGTGCATTCCACCCGATGGCATGCCGCCCGGACCCTATTTTGCACAAATGGTGGCGCTGGGACGGGCTGCTGGCGTCGCCCAACTGTCCATGGGTATGAGTAGTGACTTCGAGATTGCCATCGGCATGGGGGCCACGTATATTCGCGTCGGCTCGGCGCTGTTTGGGTGTCGCCCGAAGACGCCATAGGAACGGCGGGGAAAATATCGCCGAACTAATAGGTTCGTTTGCAACTTCGGGGAGCACTTAATTATTGTTATCAACAACGCTGTTGTGATTGGCAGGTCAAAAACCGGCTGCAATAGTGTGACCTGTGGGTGAGTCGAAGCAATAAAACCCGGAGAAAACAATGAATAAGAGACGTATCCTGCTGGTAAACGATGATGCAGAATTGCGTTGGACTCTAGTTGAGTAACTGCAAACCTATCCAGAATTTGAAATTCTACAGGCCGAAACCGCTAATGATGCGCTCAAATCGACGCGGGAAAACAATATTGACCTGGCCAATCTTGATGCCGACTTGCCCGATATGAATGGGCATGAGGCCGTCAAGGGCTGCGGACAGAGGACTATAACAGCCCCATTCTGATGCTGACCGGGTATGACAGCGACACTGATCAGATCCGTGGTCTGGATTTGGGCGCCAATGATTATGTGACCAAGCTCTTCCGGCTCCCGGAATTGCTGGCGCGAATTAATGCGGCATTGCGCCAGCACGACTAGAGTGAAGATGTCGTGTTCACCATCGGTCCCTACAGCTTCTAGCCATCGGCCAAGAAGCTGGAAACCGATAAGGGTAGCAAGATTCGGCTAACAGACAAAGAGACCTCGATCCTGAAATATCTCTATCGCCAGGGGCCCAAGATGATCTCGCGCGACATCCTGCTCAAGGAAGTCTGGGTCTACGATAACCGGGTGACCACCCGTACGCCAGAAACCCATATCTACCGGCTGCGCCAGAAGATCGAACATGATCCATCCAATGCCCACCTGCTGATGACTGAAGAGGGTGGATACCTCCTGGCGCCATGAAAGCCGTGGACGGCGACGCTTAAATACAAAAGCGGGTATAAATGCACGTCAAATGCTCTATAGGATGGCAGGACTCCGCTATGGCGGAGTTAAGCTGCTTTCGGATTGGGGCTCATGATCAGGGATGAGGCGGACGCCGCGCTGGCGCAGGCCAAATTTTTCGATATCTGTGATGATGAGCAACGCCGCATGTTGGCGTTTGTTGGTGATCGCCGGCATTTCGATCCCGATGCGGTGATCTACCAGGCTGGCACGGTGCCGCAGGGCGCCTATATCCTGATTTCGGGGATGCTGAAGGCCAAGCCGGAAGGCAAAGGCGCCAATAAGTCCTATGCCATCTCCGAACCTGGCAGCGTGGTATCTGTGATAGCGCTGATCCTGGACAGGCCACGGCTGGTGACCTTCACCGCTGTTACCGAATGCGCCATGCTATTTGTGCCGCGCCAGGCCTTTCTTAAGCTGGTGCAGCAATCGCCAGATCTGGCGCAGCGCGCCGTGGCGCGCATTGAGCGCGATCTGGACAGCTATCTGGGGGCTATCGAGCCGATCGGGCGGCACCTGCGGTCGGGCGAGAGCTAGACTCTGACGAAGTGGGCGATAACGGGGGGCGTGGTCGCTGGATTTTTCAATCCAGCCGCGTGCCGGCCTGATGATTTCGGCGCCGATATAGTGATTGGCGACATCGGCGGTTGACCAGATATGGTCAAGCTGGCGGCCGCGATCAGAGGCTTCCTAATCCTTGCCGCGATAGCTCCGCCAGGAATAGAGCTTCTGGTCGTGCGGCAGATGCTTACTCACCAGGTCGATTCAGCCGTGGCCACCATTGAGAATGGTGTCCAGCGCCTCGGTTTCCATCGGCGTGTGGCTGACCACCTTGAGTAATTGTTTGTGGCTCCAGACGTCATTTTCATGCAGGGCGATGTTGAAGTTACCGGCGATCAGTCGGCCGCGCGAAAACTCGGATTTCTGGAACCAGCTGTTCAATTCGCTGAGGAAGCCCATCTGATGCTTGAGCTTGGGGTTTATGGCGATGTCGGGCTCATCACTGCCGGCAGGAATATAGAAATTGTGCACAGTAAAGGGGCTGCGGCCGAAATCAAGTGCAGCCGAAACATACCGGGAGTCCTCGATTTCGCAGAAGACCCGGCTAGAAATGTCGGTCAGCGGAAATCTCGAGACGATGGTGACGTCGTGATAGTCCTTCTGGCCATGCATTGCCTGATGGCGGTAGCCGGCCTCGGCAAAGGCCCCGGCGGGAAACTGGTCGTTAGTGCATTTAATCTCCTGCAGCATCAGTACATCGGGCTGATACTGGGCGATGAAGTCGAGCATCATGGGCAGGCGCAAACGGACCGAATTGATGTTCCAGGTGACAATGGAGACAGGCATGGCGGGCCTTTGATGCAGCGGAACCTTCTTATCGCGGAGGTGTGCAGTCAGGTAAAGCCGGAAATAGCAATAAGCGAGCGCGGGTTTCACGTGAATCGCTGACAGGCGGACAGCAAAAAGCCCGGCGCCTTGCGGGCCGAGCTCAATCTTGAGCGCTCCGGTTGGGGTGGCTGATTCATACCAGATTATTCGGCCTTTGGTTCGGCACTTGCCTCAGCGGCAGCGGCCTGTTTGGCAGCGATAGCCGCCGCAGCGGCGATCTTCTCGGCTTCACGCGCTTCCTTGGCAGCCACGGCTGCAGTGCGCTCGGTGGCCTCGATCTTCTTGGTGCGGGAATTGGTCGATTCGAAAATACGGGCTGATTTACCACGGCGATCACGCAGGTAATACAGCTTGGCGCGACGGACCTTGCCGCGCTTGAGGACTTCAACCGACGCCACATTGGGGGAGTAGAGCGGGAATACGCGCTCAACGCCTTCGCCGTAGGAGATCTTGCGCACGGTAAAGGATTCCATCACGCCGCCGCCGTTGAAAGCGATGACAACGCCTTCATAGGCCTGCAGGCGCTCTTTGATACCTTCGGTAATACGGACCCACACCTTGACGGTATCGCCGTGGGTAAATTCGGGAAGTGTGCGTTTAGCAGCGACGGCCGCCATCTGCTCAGCTTCGAGCTGTTCGATGATGTTGGACATGTCGATTCCGTTCTGAATCTTTTCATAGGAGCGTTTATTCGAGCCTTGCAGCCCGATCGCCCGGTCTTGGTTGGTAACGGAGTTTGGTCGTCTTTTTATTGGTGCGTGACAAGTCCGATTAGCCTGGCACGCGGATAGTGGCACGGCTATAGGGGAAAACGACCCGAGAGTCCAGAGTTCGAGAGCGTTTTATGGCTTGCCCGGCTGTAGAAGGTCGGGCCGGCGCGCTTGGGTTAGGGCCAGGCTCTGCTCGGCGCGCCATTTGGCAATTTTTCCATGGTCGCCAGAAGTCAGAACCGGCGGGATCTCGACGCCTTCAAAACGTTGCGGACGGGTATATTGCGGGTATTCAAGCTGACCGCTTTCGAAGCTCTCATCGGCATGGCTGTCCGCATCGCCCAGAACGCCGGGAATGAGCCGCACAACCGCCTCCAGGAGTACCATGGCGGCTACTTCGCCACCGGCCAGCACATAATCGCCAATCGAGATTTCTTCAAGCGCACGAGTGTCTATGGCGCGTTGATCAATACCTTCAAAGCGACCGCAGACAATCACTATGCCGGGTCCAAGGGCAAGCTGGCGAGCCCGTTGCTGCGTCAAGGGCGTGCCGCGCGGTGACATCAGGATGCGCGGACGGGCGTCGCCCTGGGGTGAGACCAGATCGATCGCCCTGGCCAGAATATCAGATTTCAACACCATGCCGGCGCCACCGCCCGAGGGGGTGTCGTCAACGGTGCGGTGACGGTCGGTGGCAAAGTCGCGCAATTGGGTGGCCTGCAGCGACCACAGTCTGTCCGAGAGGCTGCGACCCAGCACAGAAACCCCTAGCGGCCCCGGAAATAGCTCAGGAAAGAGCGTGATGATTGATGTGGAGAAGCTCAATCGGGCTCTTCCTCGCCTTCAGGCGCATCGAGCGGCACTTCGATGATGAGATAGCCCTCAGCCACTCGGATAGCGGGGACTGCTGTCCGGGTAAACGGATAAAGAAAAGTATCGCCGCTATTGCGATCGCGGATCTCAATCAGATCGCCAGCGCCAAAATTGGGCAAAGCGCAGACCTGACCAATGATCTGGCCGGATTCGAGCCGTGCTTCGAGCCCGATCAGATCAGCATGGTAGAAATCATCCTCATTGTCAGCCTCTGGGAGGCGCGCACGATCGACGTAAAGCTTGACTCCATTGAGCGCTTCGGCTGCATTGCGATCGGTAATGCCCTTGATGTGAGCGACGACAACATTCTTTTGCAGACGCAGTTTGTCGAGGGTGATGGTCAGGCCCGGTCGATCTGTGTCGAGCTCGCCATAGCTGCCGATTGCCGCCGGGTCCTGAGTGTGGACGGCAATACGGACGGCGCCCTTGATGCCGTGGGCAGCGACGATCTGGCCAAGCAGGATGCGATTGGTGTTCTGGGTGGTCATGGCAGCTCCGAGCAGTCTAGCGTGTTCTTAGCAGGCAATGCCAGAATTGGGAATTGTGGCGAAACCAACCGCAAGACTAGCGATTGTTAGCACACAATTAAGACAGGGAGATGATGCGATGGCAAAAATACAGTAGTTCAAAGCGCTCGCTTTCGAGTTCATTGATGGAAAGGTCAAGGCGGTCACGATGGGCAGCCAGACGCTAGACCATTGGCGCGGTCCGCTTGGCGGCTTCCTGCATGAAGGCCTCCATCTGCTCAATTTCAGGTTGGACGATCTTCAAATTAGTCTTGGCTTGGGTTGTCATTGGCTGCTTCCCACAACATTTCAAATACGTGCTTAACTTGCTCTTTTGCTGAGCCGACAGGCATTATCTGCCAGATATAGTGATATTGTTGGTAATATCAGTGTTTACCCGTTGTTTATATTGACAACTGTCAGAACCTGTCTAGAAAATATAAATAAAATTGAAGTAAATTAGTCTGATCATGGGATGTTATCTGACCTTTCAATAGCATCCATATGGATCAGCGATAGAGAAAAACAGTATTGGGTAATTGTCCGGTCTGCGGGCTCGACGCGTCCTGCACTAAGCCGATTCCGGTAAACAGTCCCATCAGCTCAAACAGGTTTTCTATGCCAAACTCGGTCAGAATATCACCCTCGGTAAAATCGGCGACGGCGCAGATCACATCGGAGGCAAGAGATCTGAAAGGCTCGGGCAAGGCGGCCAGGGCCTGGCTCGCCAGAGCTTCAATATCGGCCAGGGTCGGCGCGTCCGGTGACTGCCGGGGCGACCGCCATGGTGGGCGACACCAGATGGGTGCGGCCTTTGAAGCCCTGACGACTCTCGAAATTACGGTTCGAGGTCAAGGCGCAGCGTTCCTGCGGCTTGAGCTTGTCATCGTTCATGGCCAGGCATATCGAATAACCGGGCTCACGCCAGTCAAAACCGGCGTCCTTAAAAATCTTGTCGAGACCTTCGGCCCCCACCTGTTCCTTAGACCACACCCGAACTGGGCACGACCATGGCGTTGACCGATGGGTGAACGGTCTTGCCTTCGAGTAGCTTGGCTGCCACGCAGGTCCTCGATACGGCCATTGGTGCATGAGTCGACAAACATCCGATCGACCGTGATGTCGGTGATCTTAGTGCTGGGCTTGAGACCCATATAGTTCAGTGCGCGCCATTTGGAGGTCCGCTTGTTCTCGTCGGCGATATCGTCGGGATTGAGCACGGTGCCGGTTACCGCGATGACATTTTCAGGCGAAGAGCACCAGGATACGATGGGCGGCAGGTTGGCAGCGTCAAGCACCACAACCTTAACATAAACCACGCCTTCGTCGGTATAGAGCGTCTTCTAGTAGTCAAGCATCATGTCCCAGGCCTTGCCGATGAGCGCAAGATTGCGGCCCTTGATGTAGTCATAGGTGATCTGGTCGGGAGCGATCAGGCTGGCACACGCACCGCCCTCAATTGTCATGTTGCAGACCGTCATGTGGCCTTCCATGGACAGGACCTGGATAGCTTCGCCAGCAAACTCGATGACGTGGCCATTGCCGCCGGCAGTACTAATCTTGCCGATAATGGCCAGAATGATGTCCTTGGCCGTGACGTGCGGCGGCAGCTTGCCATCGATCCGCACCAGCATGTTCTTAGCTTTTTGCTGGATCAGCGTCTGGGTGGCCAGAACGTGTTCGACGTCAGAGATGCCAATACCGTGCGCAAGGGCGCCAAAGGCACCGTGCGTCGAGGTATAATTGTCGCCGCACACAATGGTCATGTCAGGCAGGGTAAGGCC
>JALBVE010000079.1 GCA_025050575.1 Candidatus Devosia symbiotica | reverse complement strand
AATCGTAATACGGATATGATGATGGGCGATGATGAGACTGCTGCCGAAGTATCACAATCACCACTCAGCTCTGCGGCACGACGGGCTCTAGCGGAGGCGGCAAAACGCCGCCAGGCCATTGATGCCAAGGGCGCCTTCGCCAAAAAGGAGCAGGGTGGTCGTGGTGGTCTTGAGCCGAGTCGCTATGGCGACTGGGAAATTAAAGGGCTGATCAGCGACTTCTAACAGAAATTTAGTTCTGCGGCGCCGTTCCGAGCAGATCGTGGATATTGTAGCCGGCGGCGGATGCAGCCGCTGTGGCCAGGACCACAACAATGGCGGTAATCAAACCATATTCAATCGGGGCAATGCCGGCCTCGTCGCGGATAAATGACTGGATCGCGGTGAACATCGATATGCTCGTTACTCGGGAACAATGCCGACATTGTGGCAAAGACCGGCTGAACCGAAGCTGAACGTCATTCTATTGACGCGCCCTGGCGATGGCAGGGAGCAGCTCAGTCTCAAATGTCTCGGGTGTTAGCGGGCCGACATGCTTGAAGGTGATGATGCCATCGGCATCGACCACAAAAGTTTCAGGCACGCCATAAACGCCCCAGTCAATGGAAACGCGGCGGTCGCGATCAGCGCCAACGGCGTCATAGGGATTACCCAGTTCGGCTAGGAATGCGCGGGCATTTTCGGGCGCATCATTCTGATTGATGCCGAGCATGCGCACGTCGGAAATATCCTTGAGAGCCAGTAGCATGGGATGTTCAGCGCGACAGGGAATGCACCAACTGGCGAACACGTTGACCACGCTGACGTGATCGGTGAGCGTGGCGGTTTCAAAGCCGGGCATGCCCAGTTCAGGCACGGCATCCAGGGCGAAGGCGGGAGCTGGCTTGTCGATCAGCACTGAGCGGACCAGGAAGGGATCGCGATTGATTGATAGCGCGAAAATGGCCACTAGCGCGACCAGGGCAATCAGGGGCAGACCAAACAGAATATAACGCATCACGCGGCGGTCTCCGGACGGCGCTGGCGCGGATTGCACGCCTCGAGTGTCGCCAGTTGTCTAGCGGTGGCGCGAGCATCAAACAGGGTCCAGGCGATCACGTCGAAGACGCTAATGAGCACGCCAATATAGGCCCAGATGATAAAGACGGCATGCGGCCCAAGATCGATCATGGCGTTGCTCTCTGGGCCAGTTTGCGCTGCAAGGTCATCACCCTACGCCGTTTGATCTCTGTGTGCATGGCTTTGAGATGCAAAACCAGAAACAGGAACGTGAAGGCAAAAAACATCAAGAACAGGGGAATCTGGATCGACAAGGGCATGCGCGGGCCGCCGGGGACAAAGACACTGGCGGGTTGATGCAGTGTGCTCCACCAGTCGACGGAGAATTTGATGATGGGAATGTTGATTGCGCCGACCAGGGTGAACACAGCCACTACCCGGGCGGCGCGCAGCTGATCGTCAAAGGCGCGCCAGAGTGCAATGATGCCCAGATAGATGAACAGCAATACCAGTGTTGACGTCATGCGTCCGTCCCATTCCCAGAAGGTGCCCCAGGTGGGGCGCCCCCAAAGGGCGCCAGTGAAAAGGGCTAGCGCTGTAAACAGCGCCCCCAATGGCACCGCGGCCTTCATCGAGACGTCGGCCAAGGGATGGCGCCAGACCAGCGTACCCAGAGCCGAGACGGTTATCACGGCATAAACGAACTGGCTGAGCCAGGCATTGGGCACATGCACATACATGATCCGCACCGTGTCGCCCATTTGATAATCTTCAGGCGAATTGAAGAAGGCGAACCACAGACCGACAACAAACAGGACCGCTGTCAGAATGGCCAGCGGCATTAGCAGCGGGGTAGTCCAGGCGACAAACTGCCCGGGATGGGCGATGCGTTGCCACCAGGACTGGCGAGATGTCGTGTCATTGCTCATTGGGGGGCTCTATGGGGCCGTCAGTGGGGATCGTTGCTTTAATCTTCCGCCGAACCTATCGCAAACGCTGCGACAAAGGGAGTCAGCGCCACTGCCATGACGCTCAATGCCGCAAGAAACAGTGTCGCAGCGCCCGATTGGGGAGAGGTAATGGCGCTAACCCCGAAGATTAGCACGGGCACTGACAGCGGGGCGATTAGGATGGGCGCGATCAGTCCGCCATGCCGGATGGGCACCGTCACGGCGGCGCCAATGGCGCTGAATGCAGCCAGAGCCGGGGTTCCCAGGGCTAGCGAGACCAATGTGCGCCCAAATGCTGGGACGTCTATTGCCAGCAGCAGGGCAAGGATCGGACTGGCGAGCAGCAGCGGTACTGCCGAGACTAGCCAGTGGACGATCAATTTTGCGGCAATGACGGCGCTCAGTGGCAATTCGGCTTGGCGCAGCAGAATCAGCGAACCATCCTCATGGTCGGGGCGAAATAGGCGCTCGAGACCGAGCAGCATGGCCAGAAAGGTGGCGATCCAGATGATACCGGGAGCGATCGAAGCCAATAGCGTCTGATCGGGACCGACGGCAAACGGGACAATGGCGCCTACGATCATAAAGAACAGCACCAGGATTAACACATCGCCGCCGCCGCGCAGGGCGAGTCGCAATTCGCGTCGTAACATGGCCATGAACGGGCTCATGGTGCCCGCTCCAGTTGCAGCGTGTTCAGGCTGGCTGGATCGGGCAGGGCGATGAGGTCGTGGGTGGCGGCAATGGCCAACCCGCCCATAGCCATATGCTCGGTGAGCAGGCGGGTCACCAATTGATGGCCCTGCTCGTCAAGGGCGGCAGTGGGCTCATCGAGCAGCCAGAGCGGGCGCAGGCTAACCAGCAGACGGGCCAGCGCGAGGCGACGCGATTGGCCGGCCGAGAGATAGCCCGCGTCTAGTCCGTCCAGATCGTCCAGCCCCACTTTGGTCAGGGCCGCATGGGGTATTATGCCGGTCGGGCCGTTGATTGCGGCCCAGAATGTCAGGTTTTCCAGCACGCTCAGGCGGGGTTTGATGGCATTGTGATGGCCGCAATAGTGCAGCAGCGGTTGCTCGGTGTTGGCATCGGACGGTCCAAAGCTGCCGGCAAAAGGAGCGACAATTCTGGCTAAGGTCAGCAACAACGTGGTTTTGCCGGTGCCATTAGGGCCGCGCAACAATAGGCACTGGCCATTGCCCAGCGAAAAATCGAGTTTGCCGGTCAGCATCATGCCGCCGCGGCCGCTGCTCAGGCCGGTGGCGCGCATGTGGATCAGGGGATAGACTTGCTGATCGGTCATGGCCCCATCTCGTATTGAACGAAAGGTCTGGCTGGCAAGCCTAATCGTCTTTACTCTATAAAACCTTGTAGACTGGAGTCCTTCCAGAAAAGGCGGCGCTGTTGAGTGGATTTGGGGAGAATTTCCTGAGCCCGTGCGCCTGCCTCAACACTAGATGACGGGCGGAACATAGTGACCTCGATAAACAGCTTCAAGTCCAAATCGACCCTGGTGGTCGGTGGCAGGACCTACACCTACTACTCGATCGTGGAAGCCGAGAAGAATGGCCTCGCAGGCGTTTCAAGCCTGCCGCACTCGATGAAGGTAATGCTCGAAAACCTGTTGCGGTTCGAAGATAACCGCACTGTCACCAAGGCCGATATCAAGGCCGTGGCGACCTGGTTAACGACCCGCAAGTCCGAGCACGAGATTTCCTATCGCCCGGCCCGTGTGTTGATGCAGGATTTCACCGGCGTTCCCGCCGTGGTGGATCTGGCGGCGATGCGTGATGCCGCTGCCAAGCTTGGCGCTGATCCGCAGAAGATCAATCCGCTGGTGCCAGTCGACCTAGTCATTGACCACTCGGTGATGGTGGATAGTTTCGGCACCGCACAGTCGTTCGGCCAAAATGTCGAGCTTGAATATGAGCGCAATGGCGAACGCTATGAGTTCCTGCGCTGGGGCCAGTCGGCCTTTGACAATTTTCGCGTGGTTCCCCCAGACACCGGCATCTGCCATCAGATAAATCTGGAGTATCTGGCCCAGACCATTTGGACCAAGCATGAGAACGGCGAGACCGTGGCCTATCCCGACACATTGGTGGGCACCGATTCGCACACCACCATGGTCAATGGCTTGGCCGTATTGGGCTGGGGTGTTGGTGGCATCGAGGCGGAAGCGGCTATGCTCGGCCAGCCAATCACCATGATGATCCCCGAAGTAGTGGGCTTCAAGCTGACCGGCGTGATCAATGAAGGCATCACTGCCACTGATCTGGTGCTAACCGTCACCGAAATGCTGCGCAAAAAGGGCGTGGTCGGCAAGTTCGTCGAGTTCTATGGCCCGGGCCTGGATTATCTAAGCCTGGAAGATCAGGCGACGATCGCCAATATGGCGCCCGAATATGGCGCCACCTGCGGCTATTTCCCGGTCGATACCGATACGTTGAAATATCTGGCCACTTCGGGCCGCGATGCTGACCGCGTGGCGCTGGTGAAAGCCTATTCCAAGGCGCAGGGCATGTTCCGCGAGACCAATTCGCCCGATCCTGTGTTCACCTCCACGCTCGAACTCGATCTGACCACCGTGGTGCCGTCGATCTCGGGTCCCAAGCGTCCGCAGGACCGTATTGCGCTCGATCAGGCCAAGTCCAAATTTGCTGAAGATCTGCCCAAGGAATTCGGTAAGACCGACAATCCGAAAATTGCCGTGGACGGCACTGATTACTCTATCGGCCATGGTGATGTGGTGATCGCCGCCATCACTTCATGCACCAATACGTCCAATCCATCGGTGCTGGTTGCCGCAGGCCTAGTCGCCCGCAAGGCCCGTGCGTTGGGTCTGGACTCCAAGCCGTGGGTGAAAACCTCGTTGGCGCCCGGTTCGCAGGTGGTAACGGACTATCTTGATAGTGCCGGTCTGTCAGAAGATCTGGACGCCATCGGTTTCAATCGGGTAGGCTATGGCTGCACGACATGCATTGGCAATTCCGGCCCGCTGCCGGCTGCAATTTCCAAGGCCGTGCAGGCCGGCGATCTGGTCGCAGCCGCGGTGCTATCGGGCAATCGCAATTTTGAAGGCCGGGTGAACCCGGACGTGAAGGCGAACTATCTGGCCTCCCCGCCGCTGGTGGTGGTCTACGCTATTGCCGGGTCGATGAATATCGATATCACCAAGGATGCGATCGGCATGTCCAAGGACGGCAAGCCGGTCTATCTCAAGGACATCTGGCCCTCCAATTATGAGGTTGCCGAAATCGTGCGCATGCATGTGACCAAGGAGATGTTCCAGAGCCGCTATTCGGACGTCTTCAAGGGCGACAAGAACTGGCAGGGCATCCCGGTCGATGGCGGCGAAACCTATAAGTGGAACAGCTCGTCCACCTATGTGCAGAATCCGCCTTATTTCGAAGGCATGTCGATGGAACCAAAGCCTATCACCAATGTCAAAAAGGCCAAGGTGCTGGCGCTGTTCCTGGATTCGATCACGACCGACCATATTTCGCCGGCCGGTTCTTTCAAGGCTAGCACGCCTGCCGGCAAATATCTTGAAGAGCATCAGGTCGCATCCCGCGACTTCAACTCCTATGGCGCCCGCCGCGGCAATCATGAAGTGATGATGCGCGGCACCTTCGCCAATATCCGCATCAAGAACCAGATGCTGGCAGGCGTTGAAGGTGGATATACAAAGGGCCCCGATGGTAGCCAGATGGCTATTTACGACGCTGCCATGGCCTACCAGGCTGCCGGCACGCCGCTAGTGATCTTCGCCGGCAAGGAATATGGCACCGGATCGAGTCGTGACTGGGCTGCCAAGGGCACCAATCTGCTGGGCGTGCGTGCGGTGATTGCACAGTCCTTCGAGCGTATTCATCGCTCCAACCTGGTTGGCATGGGCGTGATCCCACTGCAGTTCAAGGATGGCGAGAGCTGGCATAGCCTGGGTCTGGACGGTAGCGAAACCGTCGACATCGAGGGCGTGACCGAAATCACCCCGCGCGCCATGGTGACGGTCAAGATCACCAGGGCCGATGGCTCGGTGCTCAGCATCGAAACTCGCTGCCGCATCGATACCGCCAATGAGCTCGACTATTACAAGAATGGCGGCATTCTGCATTACGTGCTGCGCAGCCTGGTTGCTGCATAAGCCATCAATGGCGGATGAATTTGATGGCGGCCCGTAGGGGCCGTCATTTTTTCTTGTTTCAGTGCGCGGTTTAGGCTGTCACCCTCTTTTGACTGGCGAGGGCGGTGGCTGCGGATTACAACCATGCCCATAAAGCTTCCAAGCTAGCTATCGGCCGTTCTTGCCATTGCTGCCCTGAGTGCCTTGGCAGCTGGCCAGCGCCGATGGTATGCGCATGCGGCTCAAGGCCATGATTGAGCTGTTCACCAGCCAAGGTTGCTCGTCCTGTCCGCAGGCCGACGCCCTGCTGACAAGTCTGGCCGAGCAGCAAGATGTTGTCGCTCTGGCCTATCACGTGGACTATTGGGACTATGTGGGCTGGAAAGACACGTTTGGCGTTGCCGATTACTTAGACCGTTAGCTGGCCTATGCCCAGAGTTGGGCTCGTCCCGTATCTACACCCTGCAAATGGTGGTCAACGGGGTCAAGGGCGTGGTTGGTTCGCGTCGGGGCGAGGTGCACGGGGAAATTGATCGGGCCAGCCTGCCGCTGCTTATTGATGTTTCCAAAGATGGCGAAATGCATCACCGGCGCCAATATCAAATTGCTCATCCCAGAAGTGCTGGCGCACAATAGCACCGGCATCGGGGTCATTGTGCAGCAGGAGCATGACGGCCTGCTCTGCCCTATGCTAGGTGCTGCCGCTTTCGAGCGCTGAGTTTACCCATTTTCACAAGAAAAATTCCTGTCCTCTGGAGGCAAGGATAAGGACAGTCACGCGCA
>JALBVE010000078.1 GCA_025050575.1 Candidatus Devosia symbiotica | reverse complement strand
GGGCTGGTACTGCATGTCGACGGTGCCTGGGAGCTTTTTCGTAGGCAAGATTTTCGGCGCCGCTCTGGCACAGGGCGACCAGCGCGCTGTCCTGGGCGTTGGTGGCGGTCCAAACTTCGATCAGCCGTTCGATATTATAGTCGACATCTTCAACCGTGTTCTTGTTGACCAGCCATTTGGTGCGCACCAGGGTGCGGCCGGCGTCGAGCGGGAACGCCGCAAAGGTAACGATGTGGTCGCCCAGGAAATGGTGCCAGGAATTGGGTTGGGTCCAGAACGAGAGATCGCCCAGCTTGGCATTAGTAAAGGCGCTCGGTGGCAAGCGGCAGGCAGCAGAGACTCGGTATTCTGGGCGCTTTTGCTTGCGCTTGCCGTGATACTGATGTCGCTGACGTCTGAGCTTATCAGGTCCGGCAATCGGTAGCGGCGATACGGCACGGGCATGTTTGCCATCTCATTGATTGCCATTGTGCTGAATAGCCTTTCTCTCGGCTTTTCCGACTGGCTTGCCTGGCCGGCTGTTGCGGTCGCCGCGGTCTCCCTGCTGTCGATCGAGTGGGACGTGTTTCGTCCCGGCTATGGACCGATCGAGACTGAAGTGAGGCTCGCGGTCAGTTCACTGGGAACGATGATCGGGTTGTTTGGCGGCTTTGCACTGGGCGTGATGTGCTAATTGAGCGATAAGTTTGGGGCCCTGATGCAGATGCGCAAGCGATGATGATCAGGGTTTGGTCTTGCGGGCATTCACCTGACGCTCAAGGCCATCGCTGATGACGGCCTTCATGGCGCTGCGCGCGGTTTCTGCGTCACCGGCTTTGATAGATTCGGCGACGCGGCCATGCGCGGCGACGGTGGCCCGCATGGCGAGAGGGTCCTTGACCGGGGAGTTGATGGTGAAGACGGCGGTCAGAGCCAGCTCGACCAGAGCGCTGATCGAGGCCATGAAGGGGCTGCCCGAGGCCTCTGCGATGGTGCGGTGAAACTGAAGATCGGTGCGGGCGAATTCCTCGGCGCTCTCGGCTTCCCCCATAGTCTGGGCACAGGCGATGAGGGCTTCGGCCTGTTCATCGGTGCGCCGGATGGCGGCCAAGGCGGTCGATTCCAGCTCTACCGCAATGCGAATTTCCGAATGGCTGCGCAAGAACTCCACACCCGGGCTAGTTTCAAAGTGCCAGGCCAGCACGTCGGCATCGAACAGGTTCCAGCGATGGCGCGGCAGGACACGGGTGCCAATCCAGGCGCGGGCCTCGATCATACCCTTGGCGGCCAAGGTCCTGAGCGCTTCGCGCAGCACGGTGCGTGAGACAGCAAAGCACTGCAGCAATTCAGCGTCTGCGGGCAGGATCGCCCCCCTCAGGGCAGTCGCCGCTAACAATGGCGACGCCGAGCAGCCACAGCACCCGGGAGTGCAGATTGCTCATTGGCACGCGATCGGCAATCGAGGCGATCAGATCGCCCGATGTTCGATGTCGGGATGAGCGCATGGTCATTGCCGGTTTCTGCCGCCATTACGGCTTATAAACTAAGCATGGGCCTATTGGTGTTACAATATGGCTTAGGGTAGCGGGACGGTGACGGCAAGCAAAGCTAGACAGTGCTCGGCAGCACGGACCAGGATAGCGCAAAAGGAGTCGCCCCATGTCTGGAACTGTTAAGGCCGTTCTAGCCAATGTCGATGCCGGTCTCGATCAGAGCCTTGAACGCTTGTACGAACTGTTGCGCATCAAATCGATTTCGACCGATCCGGCTTATGAGGATGAGTGCCAGCGCGCGGCCGGCTGGATTGTTGGCCAGCTCAGGGGATATCGGCTTTGCGGCCGAGGCGCATGCCGCGCCGGGCCATCCGATAGTCTGGGCCAAGATGAGGAAGAGCAGGTTGGTCCTCATCTCTTGTTCTACGCCCATTATGATGTGCAGCCGGTTGACCCCCTTAATTTTGTGGCACAGTGATCCGTTTGAACCCGTTCTGGCCAGCGATGTACAGGGGCGCAAGATCATCGTGGCGTGCGGCGTCTCGGATGACGAAGGGCAGATGATGACTTTCATCGAGACCTGCTGCGCCTGGCAGGCGGTGACCGGATCGCTGCCGGTCAAGGTGTCACTGATGCTCAAGAGCGAGGAAGAAAGCAGTGGCAAAAACCTGCCTCCTTTCATGGAGGCCAACAAGGCGGCATTGGGCGCTGCTAATATCGCCCTGATGTGCGACACCGATATGCGGGACCGGCAGACGCCATCGATTACAACCATGCTGCGCGGCATGGTAGCCGAGGAGATCGAGATTTCCTGCATCGACAAGGATCTGCATTCAGGCATGTTCGGCAATGCGGCGCGCAATCTCAACTAACTGCTGACCGAGATTATTGCCAGCCTGCGGGCGCCCGATAGCAGCCTGACACTGTCAGGCTTTTACGACGACGTGGCCGAGATCGGCTCCAAGATCAAGGCGCAATGGGCTGAGCTGGGCTTTGACGAAGCGGCCTATCTGGGTGAGGCGGAGCTGTCGATCCCGGCTGGCGAACAGGGTCGCAGCGTGCTCGAAATGCTGTGGGCGCGGCCACCTGCGAGATCAACGGCATGATAGGCGGCTATACGGGGGATGGCTTCAAGCCGGTCATTCCGGCCAAGGCCAGCGCCAAGATCATCTTCCGGCTGGTTTCTGGTATGATATCCGAAAAAGTTCGCGCCGCATGTCGAGGCGATGATTCCAGCCGATTGTTCTGTGACATTTTCCAGCCATGGCGGCTCGCCTGCCATTATTGTACCCAGCGACGGCACCTATCTGCAGTAGGCGCTGGGTGGCCTGTCAGACGAATGGGGCAAGCCGGCGATGGTCACCAGTTCGGGCGGTTCGATTCCTGTAGCCGACGATTTCAAGCGCATATTGGGGCTCGACGCCCTGCTGATCGGCTTCGCCCAGATCGACGACGTGATCCACAGCCCCAACGAGAAATACGACCTTGAAAGCTTCCATCGCGGCATTCGCAGTTGGGTGCGGGTGCTGGCGGCGTTTGCCGCCTAAGAACGCGCTATCAGTCTGGTTGAACAGGATGCGGCCGCTGGAGATCACTGCGCCGAAGATGCCGGCGACAGCAATGCAGGCGAGGAACAACATGGCGATCTGCCAGGCGAAGTCAGCGATCGGATAGAGCAGAGATCAGATCAGGCCAGCAGCGAGAAAGCCGTTGCAGAGCTCTTGATTAGCCGCCAGAGCCTTGGTTGTTTGGCAAATTCAGGCGTCAGGCCAAAGGCTTTCTAGCCACGTGGGCTGGTCCACAGAAACATCTCAAGCACGAGAATGTAGATGTGCAGCAGCGCGATCAGGACAATGAGGGCGGTCGCAACAATATTCACGGGACTTGGCCTTTCCGGTCTGATGGCGCCGACTAGGTGGTCGGTGTGATGATATCGAACCATCTTTTGTCATGCCGGAACCGATGGCGACAAGCGGGGCCGTTCCGGCGCTAGTTCTCCGTGTCCGCGACCCCGAGCATCCAATACCCGGCGGCCTTATATATTCGGGATCAAAACCACGTTCCTCGGTCAGATAGGCGCGAATAGCCTTGCTCATGCTGGCTTCGCCGGCAACAAAAGCATGAGCCACCCCTTCGGGCAAAGCCGTTGCCCTGATTCGGTCCAGGATTAGGCTGATCGTACTGGGTGGCTGGCTATTACGATAGACATAGACCAGGGTGACATCGACCTGTCCGCGGAACGGCTGATGCTCGGCGAGATCATCCACCTCGATAATGGCAATCACCCGGGCCTGGGCCAGCAGTTCGTTGATCTGGCGCGCTAGTGCTGGAATGGCGATTTCGTTACCAGCCAGCAGATACCAGTCAAAGGCCACTGGCACGACCAGCGAGCCGCGTGGTCCAGCGATCAGCAGGTTCTGACCGAGCCGGGCCTGTGTCGCCCAGCTTGAGGCAGGACCTTCGCGATGCAGCACGAAGTCGATGTCGAGCGTTCCGGCATCCAGGTCATCAGCGCACGGGATTATAGTCGCGCATCTGCGGCCGCTGCCCCGCAGTGTATGCGGAACAAAATCAACAATGGCGCGTTTTGACGCGAACCGGCGTGCCAATCGCTAGTCCTGTCACGAAATTCCGAACATGCGATCTTGAGCCTGACGTAAGGCGAACAGGCGGGTGGTGGTATCGGGCTGACTGTTGGCTTGGGTCAGCAACTGACCCTTGGTGACGGTAGCGGTTACCTTGCCACCCTCCAGCAAACCGACCGGCACCGCCCTTGCGGCTCGGCTGTCGGCGATGGTCATAGTGTAGCTACGATAACAGGTCTCACCAATGGCATCGAAGGTTTCACCGATTTTGAGATCACGCTTAGCAACGGCACAGACTTCGGCAACCGGGTTGGGCAAGGGCACCATGTCGGGCCTACCATAGAGCATGATGCGCGCACAGGTCAGGGGGACTTCCAGACTGGTCAAATGATAAGGGCGGAAGAAGCTGTAATAGGGACCATGACCAATGTGGAGGTCATCCATGCGCTCGATGATGCGCTTGTGCTTGGGTTTGACGATGACGAAAACGCCTGGAGCCACACCCTTGCCGACAGTGAAGTCAACCGCGCCAATGCGGTTGAGAATGCCGCCATCAGCCTTGGGAATCAGTACCTTTGCCATGTCATCGCGGTTGGTATTGGGGCCATGCATGCCGGGCACATCGGGGATCAGGCCGGTGGCATTGGCGATAGCGCACATCTCCACCATGGTCTTGGACCCATCGACGAATTCGACCAGCATGCGGGGATTCATGTTGCGGCGGATGGCTTCGGCGCGATAATCGTCGGGGATGGCATCATGCTTGAGCGGGTTATTCTTGCCTTTGCCGGCCGCGACAATGGGCAGGCCCAGTGCGGTGACGAATTCGATCAGTTCCATGCACGAACTAGGCTCGTCACCGGCGCCAACCGAATAGATCACGCCAAGGCGGTCGGCCTGAGCCTTGAGATAGGGGCCTATGGTGACATCGGCCTCCACATTCATCATCACCAGATGCTTGCCGTGTTCCATGGCCAGCAAATCGTAATCGGCGGCGACGCCCGGCTTGCCGGTAGCATCGATGACGACGTCAATACTGGGAGTGGTGACCAGAGTTTCGGCTGAGGTGATGGCAATCCTGCTCGCCTCGATAGCGGCGATAGCCTGTGCAGGCGAATCAGCAACGCGTCCCTTGCTGTCGTCGCCATAAGCGATCGTCATGGCGTCTAGCGCCGTCTGCGGGCGCCGCGTGGCAATGGCCGCCATTTCAATGCCAGTCATTAACGACATCTGGGTCACCAAATCGGTGCCCATCTCGCCCGAGCCGATAACGCCCACGCGAATCGGCTTGCCGGATTCGGCGCGAGCGGCAAGGTCGCGCGCCAGGCTAGTGAGGGCGATGGGATTGGTCATGCTGGGTTCGATCTCGACTGATGTGCCTGCGTTACCGCCCCACCAGCGGCCAAGGCAAGAGAAACTGCAGAGGAAGCGACACGCCTGGCAATTTCGTCACAAGCGCGGGTGAGCTTTGTGGCGCGAGGCCTCGAAATAGCATGCCTGTGGTTAGCACAGCGTGGCCAAACTTAGCACTTGTTAAACCGTTCTAGTGGTTAAAGTATGATCTTGATAAATCTCCTGGGGCAGGCAGTACACATGACCAATTAGGCCGATAAGTCCATCTCACTACCTGCGATCATCGACTTTGATACGGTTGATGGCGTCAGGGACATGCGTCCTTGACGCGATCGACGAGGGAAATGTGAAGATTGCTGCAAAAGCCGTAGAGCGCGTCAGCACCAATGCCTTGTTCATGCTGATCAGTGCAGCAGAGACCGCGCGGAGAAACCATTTCGAGTTTACTATCGAACAGCCGAGTGCGGTATTGACCAACGCGGTCGAACGCCTGGGTCTTGGCGTCCAGTTTTCAGGAATAATGAGAGGATAACGGCTTTGCGGGTTCTAACCGTGGACGATTCGAGGACTATCCTTGCCATGCTGCACCACACGCTGAGTGTGGTCATTACCGGCATCAACATGCCGATCATGGATCGGCATTGAGTTCATCCGGAATGTCTAGACTGCTGATAATCACAAGAGCCTGCCGATCTTGATCCTGACCACCGAGACATCGGAGGACAAGCGTGATCAGGGCAAAGCGGCTGGGGGCACCGGCTGGATCATCAAACCATTCGATCCTGAAAAGCTGATCTCTGTCATTCACCGTGTGGTGCACTAACAGCAAGAGCCCAGAAGGGTTGGAATTTCCGACATGAGTGATCTTGACGGCTTCAAAGCCACCTATTTAGATGCATGCTTCAAGCTTCTGAACGAGCTGAAAGAGCAATTTGCCGCGATCGAAGCGAGTGAGCGCGATGCAGACCGGCTGAACGCGATGTTCCGTGCGATCCATTCGATCAAGGGCGGCACGAGTGCCTTCGGATTCTCGGCCGTGGTGGGCTTTGCCCATGTCTATGACACGTTTCTGGACTATAGTCCGCGACGGAAGGGTCGAACTGACCGATGACGTGGTTGTGCTGTGGATCCGTGCCAATGACATCATCGCGGATCATGTGAATGCGGCCCAGACCAGCGAGGTCTCTAGCGGCTGATTGCGGTATGGAAGAATTAAAGAATCGCTTCGATGCGCTGGCGTGAGGACGAAGACGTCGGTAGCGAATATGTTGAAGAGTTCGACATCGATTTCACCTCCATGATGGTCAATCCAGACTGTGATGACGCTGCCGCGGACGCGGTTGCCATGACGCTGGACGCTGGTGATACGTCGGTTGACGATGCCTTTGACGCTGCGCCCATCCAGTATCGAATCGGGCCATTGGAAAGTCAAGTTCCCGCCGCATCGTGCCCTCATATGCGCGGGTCAATGATCCGCTGCTGCTGTTCCGTGTGATCCCCGCCC
>JALBVE010000077.1 GCA_025050575.1 Candidatus Devosia symbiotica | reverse complement strand
TCCCAAAAAGCGTTCCCGTCGCCTATTGATGCGGATGCAGCTATACCCGGTCCTGCGCCAGGATTGAAAGTGTGGGTCCCGAAATCGGGACCGGGGTTAATGATCAAGTTTAAGGGAAATCATGAGCGGCACGCCCATTACTGAAATCCCCCTCATCGGCGGCGGCTGCACCGCCGTATCGCGCATTGGCGATGTCATCCACCGGCAGACTGGCCCCTGGGCGTTCAGTCCACGCCCTGCTGGTCCATCTCGAGGCTGAAGGATTTGCCGGCGCGCCGCGCGTCGTCAGATCAGGCCTTGATGGGACGGGCCGCGAAACCCTGAGCTTCGTGTCCTGCATCTCGCCGTATCCAGGCCCCTGGTTCGAGGAGGCGATGTATAATCTGGGTAAGATGCTAGTCGATTTTCATCGTGCCAGTGCAAGCTTCCGCTCACCGACAAATGCGGTGTGGCGAGACTGGTTTGGTTAGGATCTGGGCGCAGGACCACGCATTATCGGGCATTGCGATCTGGGTGACTGAAACCTCATTTCGCGGGAGGGCCAGCCAATCGGTTTTATTGACTGGGAGCAGGCCGATCCGGTCGATCCGCTGGTGGGGCCGGTACAGCTTTTTTGTTGGCTCAATGCCCATCTATTCGACGATGATTTGCAGGCCCGCATCGGCTTGCCGGCATTGGCTCAGCGCAGCCGCGGGCTGCGATTGTCTATGGCTATGCGCTGCTACCGACCGAGCGCTCTCGGCTGATTGCTATCATGATCGAACTGGTCATGCGCGATGCCGCCAATGAAGCGCTTGAGGCCTGGCTGACCCACGATAGCATCTGGCCCGGTGGAGGCCCTGTGGGCAATGGCGTGGCGGGTCTGCAGCGCGGCCCAGATGACACGAAATCGGGACGCGCTTGCGGCGGCCCTGGCCTAGCCAATAATTTGCCCAACGGTACTTGGGCGGCACAAGCTCAGCAGCTGCCACCTGCTCCCTTTTTTCAGGGGACGACCACCGCACGGATCGCGATTGGGGCGAGCGCCATGCAGTATTTGCGCTCAATCAAAACCCGGCCGCGCAAATGCGCTTACACTCTCCCCACGAATTTGGGAGATCCACGCCATGCATAGCTACAGTATTTCCGCCCGCCGCGATGATGCCAATGGCAGCGTGGCCAGGGTATGCGAGGCGCTGGTGGTGCTTGATACCTCGCTGCCCGGGCGCGTGGATGCGCTCAATCCGGTGAAGCTGCTGCTGGCGGCGCTGGCGGCCTGCATCATCAAGGGCGTGAAGCGCTCGGCACCGATGCTGAAATTTGATTTTTCCGGGGTCAGCGTCAGTCTGATTGCCGAGCGGCAGGATGCGTCGCCAAAGCTGATGGCCATTTCCTATGTGCTCAGCGTCGACACTACCGAGAGCGATTATCAGCTCGAACTGCTGCATACCAATGTGCGCAAATATGGAACGATCTCTAATACGCTGGCCGGCAGCGTGGCGCTGAACGGTATCGTCAGGCAGGGCTGAGTGGGCGACTGCTAGCACCGCGCCGCCAATGCCACGCGCGTTACCCTCAACGTGCACAGTCTGCTGACCAATTCGGGACATGTGCGGCGCGCCATCGCGTGGGATCGCGGCGTCCGACGCTGACTCCGGCCAAGGTCTAACGGGTCAGCGTCACCCGACGACCATCGCCGCCGGGTGGCATGGACAGGGCCACCACCAGCGTCGCAGCCGTCACGATTTCAGGGGAGTGCTTGGCCCATTCGACCAGCACGATAGCGGCGGGATTGTCGAGCAGGCCTAGCTCATCGACCTCGCACGGATCGCTCAGCCGATAGAGATCGGCATGCAGCACGGCTCCTCTGGGCGTGTCATAGGGCTGCACCAGAGCGAAACTGGGCGAAGGGACTTCGAGAGCCAGATCCCCGGCCAGACTGCGGATAATGGCGCGGGCCAGGGCAGTCTTGCCGGCACCCAGATCGCCCTCGAGCAGCACCAGATCGCCCGGCATCAGTTCGGCCGCTAGTTCGGCGCCCAGCGTGGCGGTGGCCGCATCGTCGGCCAGGAAGCGCTCGGCCAAAACCGGCGCGACCATTATTCGGCGACGGCGGACATCGAGCTGTCGCGCGGCAGGTTGATAATGATCTTGGAGCCATGCGGGTTACGGCGCTCGGCGCTGATGGTGCCGCCATGCAGATTGACGAAGGTCTTGACGATGGCTAGTCCCAGGCCGGCGCCGCGCTGGCGGCCACCATTGCCACCGGTGTTGTCGAGCCGGGTGAGAATGGCCGATTTCATCTCGTCGGTCAGGCCTGGGCCTTCATCTTCGATGACGAAGAGCATGCGCTCGCCGCGATAGGAGATCGACAGCTTGATCTCGCCACCGGACGGCGAGAAGCGCGCGGCATTGGACAACAGATTGTACAATACCTGCACGATGCGGGTGCCATCGGCGATGAAGGGCGGCAGATCGGGGGCGATCTCGACCACCAGATTGATTGGTTTTTCGCCCGAAATTTCCGGGAAACTGGCAGACAGGCCGGCCCGGGCATTGTCGACCAGCTTCTGCACATCGAGTAGTTCGGGGCGTAGTTCAGCAATGCCGGCATCCACCGAGGCAAGATCGAGAATATTGTCGATCAGCACGCCCAGCGTCACCGAAGAGGCGCGGATATAGTCGACATAGGCGCTCTGGCGTTCATTGAGCGGCCCGGCATCGGTGGCTAGCATTTCGGCAAAGCCGATAATATTGGTCAGCGGCGAGCGCAGCTCATAGGAAACGTTCTCGATAAAGGCGTCCTTGAGCATATCGGCGGCGACCAGCGCATCATTGCGCTCCTTGAGTACGCGCGAATAGCTGGCGCTTTCGGTGACATCAAGGAAGGTCATCATGGTCTGGCCGTCAGGCAGCCGGGTGATGGCATAGTCGAGCAGGCGGCCATCGGAACGGTTGATGCGACCGGTCTGGTCCGAGCGGGTCGGATTAAGATCGATAATGCTGCGTTTGAGATCGCGCCAGATGCTGGCGCCGTCTTCGGGGATGGCGCGACCGCTGGCTTCGGCGATCTGGTCGATATGGGGATTCTTGCCCAATTCATTGGTGGGCAGTTTCCACAGCGCCGATAGGCGCGGATTGGACAGGGTCAGTCGGCCATTGGTGCCGAACACGGCCACGGCCTCGGATAGCGAATTGATGGTTTCGCGCTGCACATTGGAGAAGGCCTTGTTGGTGGATTCCAGTTTTAGGCGCTCGGTAATGTCGTCAAAGACATAGATCACGCCACCGGTCGAGCCGGCCGGAGCCGAAATCATCTTGATGGTCCGGCCATCGGGCAGATGCCAGGGCTCATCTTCAAAGGGCTCTGTACGGCCATAGGCCTTGAGATGGGTGTCGCGCCAGGTGTGATAATTGACCTGGGCGGGCAGCATGCCCTCCGTGCGTAGCTTGTCGAGAATGGCGCGCTCGTCCAGACCCAGGGCAGGAAAGTCACCGCCGAGATTCCACAGATTGACATAGGCTTGGTTGAACTGGATCAGCTCCCGCTCGGCGTTGAAAATGGCGATGGGTGTGGCCAGCGTATCGATGATGCCGCTGATATGGGCGACGGCGTCGCCGGCGGGTTCGATATTCTCGTCTTCGAGGAGACGGAGCGTGCCCGCGCGGCCGCCGGTAACCGGGAATTCGACCAGTTCGAAAGCACCATAGCGATCCCAGTCCAGCGATAGCGAGATTGCGCCCTCCGCTGCATCGCAGGCTCGCAAATGCTGTTTCAGCCGGGCGGGCTCAAGCAATTCGGGCGGCGCGCTCGCCGTGCCGGTCTTGCCCAGCGCGCGGGCCAGTTCAAGATAGGCGTCATTGGCGTAGATCAGCCGATCGGTGGCGTCGCGGGCAAAGGCAGGGTTGGTCAGGCTGGCCAGGATGGCACGCACGCTGGCGAAGTCACCTGTGGCGGCAGCGGCGACCATGTCGGGTTCAGAGACAGGCTGCAGGAAAGCGGGGCGCAGACGCATCGCCGTGCCGCCGCCGAGCACCCAGCCATTGGCCCGGATCAGCCGACCGTCAAGGGCGTTCAGGCTCACCGCGAAAGCATGGCCGTGCACGCGCAGGTCTTCAAGCAGGCGCGCTAATCGTTCGGCATCGGCCCCGTTCAGCCAGCTCTGGAAGTTGAGCACGCTTTCGGGCTGACGCCCGACGGGCAGCACCGCGGCGGCCTGGCCCAATAGCTTGGGCGCATCGTCATCGGTCCACAGCACCGTGACTTCGCGCGTTCCTGACAAAAGGGCTTCGTATTCGTCAACCAGGGCGCGCAACCCGGCGATCTGTTCGGCGGCTTTGTAGCGGGCAGCCTTGCCATCGACCATCATGATGCGGATCATGGCCATCGACAGCAGAACAAAGGCTCCGGCGCCCGCCGCTATGGCAATTGGTGCAGCACCGGCGAAGCTTGCCACCAGTGTCTCTTGCGCCAGGGCAGGAGTCTCCGTGAATAAGGTAAGAGGGGCTGTCGCGAGTACTACGAATCCCCAATGCTTCCGGAAATGATCCGGCGCCATGCGCTACCCTCTAAGTCAATTGTGTCAGTTGCTAGTCCGACGCCGCAAAGAGCCGGTACGCATCGCATACAAACGGAGGAGCCTACGTGGCTCATACTGGACCTACCTACTTCCGGATCAACTGCGTGTCCCCAGCAGCCGAATCACTTTGACCATAGCGGCCCGGCGAATCGCCCAAAGGAGGCTTAATGCCTAAGCTTGTCAAGCAAACTATCGATATGAGGGTTGACTAGAGAACGAAACAGAAACATCGACTACCAACAAAAATGCCCGTAACCATTGGTTGCGGGCATCAAATTGGCGACTAGGTCGCTTAGTAGCGATATTCGCCCGACTTGAACGGGCCGGTCTGGCTAACGCCAATATAGTCGGCCTGGGTCTTGGTTAGCACGGTCAACTTGGCGCCAAGTTTGGCTAGGTGCAGCTCGGCAACCTTTTCGTCGAGATGCTTGGGCAGCACATGCACCTTCTTTTCAAGATTTTTGCCATTAGTCCACAATTCGATCTGCGCCAGGGTCTGGTTGGCAAAGCTGGCGCTCATCACGAAGCTGGGGTGTCCGGTAGCATTGCCTAGATTGACCAGGCGGCCTTCGGAAAGCAGGATCAGACGGCTGCCATCAGGCTTCTCGATCAAGTCGACCTGTGGCTTGATATTGGTCCACTTGAAGTTGCGCAGACCGAGCACGTCGATTTCGTTGTCGAAATGGCCGATATTGCAGACAATAGCCATGTCCTTGAGCTTGCGCATATCGTCGACCATCAGCACGTCGCGGTTGCCGGTGGCAGTGACCACAACGTCGGCGCGGTGAGCAGCGTCGGCTAGGGTGACCACCTCAAAGCCCTCCATGGCGGCCTGCAGGGCGCAGATCGGATCGATTTCGGTGACCAGCACGCGGGCGCCGGCGCCACGCAGCGATTCTGCCGAGCCTTTGCCTACATCGCCAAAGCCGCAGACGATGGCGACCTTGCCGGCCAGCATCACGTCAGTGCCGCGACGGATCGCATCGACCAGCGATTCACGGGTGCCATATTTGTTATCGAACTTGGACTTGGTGACCGAGTCATTGACGTTGATGGCGGGAAACGGCATCTCGCCCTTGGCGTGCAGCTGATGGAGGCGCATCACGCCCGTGGTGGTCTCTTCGGAAACGCCGCGAATCGCATCGCGAATGCGCAAGAAGAAGCCGGGGGTGGATGCTAGGCGCTTCTTGATGGTGGCAAAGAAGATTTCTTCTTCTTCATTGCTGGGCTTTTCAAGGAAGGATGGATCGATCTCAGCCTTGGCGCCATTGAGAATGTACATGGTGGCGTCGCCACCATCGTCCAGGATCATGTTGGGGGTCTGGCTATTGGCCCAGTCCATCATCCGATCGGTGAAAGCCCAGTATTCTTCCAGCGTCTCGCCCTTGTGAGCAAAGACCGAGATGCCAGCAGCAGCGATGGCCGCAGCGGCGTGATCCTGGGTCGAGAAAATATTGCAGCTGACCCAGCGCACTTCGGCGCCCAAGGCGACCAGCGTTTCGATCAGCACGGCGGTCTGGATGGTCATGTGCAGCGAACCGGCAATGCGCGCGCCCTTGAGTGGCTGGGCAGCGGCGTATTCGGCGCGGATGGCCATCAGACCGGGCATTTCGATCTCGGCAATGTCGAGCTCCTTACGGCCATAGGCAGCAAGCGAGATATCCTTAACTGAATAGTCGGTGAATTGGCTGGTCATGGGCGGACTCCGGGAGGTGTAGCGTTGCCCTTGCTATACGCAAGGCCGGTGATCGGATCAACAGGAGATATAAAGATAAGTTTATATCCTGTTTCAGTCGCGTAGGCGATAGGCCGGTCGGCGGCGCCGAAACGGCAGGGTGAGAAAACGCCAACATTAGAGTATGCTCTCAATAATGACTGGTACGGCCAGTTTATAGCTTTTCCAGCGTCTGGCGCCCGATATCACTGTAGATAATAGGCCAGCAGCAACTGCAGCCGGGTGACCGGATCGGCATTGCGGATGCACTCAAGCGTGACACTGAGATAATCATAGCGCGCGAAAGTCGCCGTCATGGCTGTGTCTTGTTCGGTCAAAAATCCATCCTGGGTGCCAGCATAACGCTCCAGGGCCTGCGCATAGTCAAAGGCCTCCGGCAACAGCGGAGCGATCAAAATCTTTGATAATCACCCGCAATTCATCGGCCGCGCCACCCAGGCGCTGGGTGTATTGCTGGGCATATTAGGAAAACTGACTAATCGCGTCGGCGATAGGATTACCGACACTGTCCAGCACAATCAGATTGGTCTGACCGAAACTCTTGCCAGTCAGGATCAATGTCTTGGGATCCTGGATCGTGACATCGGTAATGCCGGGATTGCCCACGATAACGGTGCCTTCAGAAGCATTGATGCGTAGGATGCGTGCCATGTTCACATTGACATTGATCGGCGTGCCGTCGGCGGCGAACACGGGCGACGCGCTCAGCCCGGATCCAAGAAACAGACTTAAAGTGCGAGAGTGGCGGCAAATTTGGTGCGCATGGTTATTCCGGCGATA
>JALBVE010000076.1 GCA_025050575.1 Candidatus Devosia symbiotica | reverse complement strand
GGGGGGTGGTCAGCTTCCTGGGCGCAGTTAATTCAGTAATCTTCATTGTTTAGTTATCACGTTATTTAATAAGTTGTGTTCCCGTACGAGTCTGCGTGCTTGAGGGCGCCAAACGCGACGATGTCTATGCCGAGCAGGCGCGCCGCTATTCCCAATTCGCCGATTACGAGAAAGAAGACCACCCGTGACTCATCCCGGTGATCGAATTGTCGCCGCGCTGATGGCCAATCAGTTCGAAAATGGCGTCTATGATCAGCCGGGTCGACTGGCCCAGCTTAGTCGCCTTCCCGGAAATCCTTGCGGTTCAGACCTAGCTTCTGCATCTTTTCGTATAGGGACTTTCGTGAAATCCCCAGCACCTGGTAGACTGCCTTCAGGCTGCCATTTTGAGCCTGCAGTTCGGCGGCAATGGCTTGGCGCTCAAAGGCCCGCACGCGCTCGCGCAGCGAAGTGGTATCAGTGGCCGCCAGGTGCTCCTCCATCCCGTCAATGCCCAGCACATAGCGTTCGGCCGCATTGCGCAGTTCGCGCACATTGCCTGGCCAGGAGCGCAGGCTGAGGCTAGAGAGGTAGCTGGTCGACAGAGCTGGGGCTGGCACACGCAACTGCGTCGCCACGATTTGCACCAGATGGGCGAACAGGGCAGGGATGTCTTCGCCGCGATCGGCGAGCGGCGGCAGCCGCAGCGTCGCGATATTGAGGCGGTACAACAGATCCTTACGGAACATGTTCTCGTCGGCCGCCCGTTCCAAATCGACGCTGGAAGTGGCGATGAAGCGGGCATTGAGCGCGATTGGCTCGTGTGAGCCCAGCCTGGTGATCGCCCGCTCCTGCACCGCCCGCAGTAGCTTGGCCTGCAGGTAGGGCTGCATGTTCTCGATATCGTCGAGAAAGATCGTACCATTGCGCGCATGCTCGAACTTGCCGGCCCGCGCTCGCATCGCTCCCGCAAAGGCGCCTACCTCATAGCCGAACAGCTCGGCCTCCATCATCTCGGCCGGAATGGCTGCGCAATTGATGGCCACGAAGGGGCGGTCCCCCTCAGAAGACAGATCGTGAATGGCCTGTGCTGCCAGTTCCTTGCCGGTGCCAGTCTCGCCCACGATCAAAACATCGACGCACGTTTGGACAACGGCGCGGATCTGCTTGCGGATGGCCAGCATCAGCGGGGATCGACCGACCAGTCGGGTCTCCAGATCGTCGGAGCGATTGGCTACACTCGAATGCAATTGACGGTTCTCCAGCGTCAATTGCCGCTTTTCCAGTGCTCTGGTAATCGAATCCAGCAGTCGCTCGACCGAGAACGGTTTTTCGATAAAGTCATAAGCGCCGTCGCGCATTGCATCGACCGCTAGATTGACGTCGCCATGCCCGGTCAGCAGCACTGGCAGATCTGGATCGATAGCGATGGCCTTGCGCAGCAAGGTCATGCCGTCCATCCCTGGCATGCGGATATCGGTGACCAAAATGCCGTGCCAGCCGCGCGACACTGCCGCCAGTGCCTCTTTCGTTGAATCGGTCGTTCGCACCGAAAAACCGGCCAGATCCAGTGTTTGGCTGGTGGCGCAGCGCAGATCTTCCTCGTCATTGACCAGCAACACTTCAATCGATGCATTCATTGCGCCGCCACCTATTCGCCTTCGCTCCGATTTAGGCTTACTGCGAAGCAGGCGCCGCCGCCTTCTGCATTATATGCCGACAATATCCCGCCAAAATCCTTGATGATATTATAGGAGATCGACAGCCCCAGCTCCAGGCCATGACCGACCTGCTTGGTGGTAAAAAACGGATCAAAGATCTGGTTCATATCCGTTGCTGCGATACTGGGCTCATTATCCTGCACAGAGATCCGCACTGTCTAGCCTAGTTCCGCCACGCTGATCGAGATGCTAGGTGCGTGTTGGCCATGCATGGCCTCCAGAGCGTTGAGCACCAGGTTGACCAGCACCTGCTGCAGCCGTACCGGCTCGCCACGGACCTGCAGGCCCGGTGTCTCCGGATCGGTCGTTAGGATAACAGTCTGCTCGCGTAGTCGCGCCGACACCACTTGCAAGGCATCCTCGATCACCTTGCTAATGGCTGTTGAGCCGAAAGTAGGGTTCGGCTTGCGGGCAAAATTGCACAAATGCCGTGAGATCGCCGCCATCCGCTCAGTGAGCTCGGAGATGCGGGTGATATTGTCCACTGCTTCCGATTGTCTTCCGCGCTGCAGATAGGTCGGCGCATTCTGCGCATAGGTTTTGACCGCCGAAAGCGGCTCGTTGATCTCATGTGACAGTCCAGTCGACATCTGGCCAAGCGCCGCCATTTTGCTGGTCTGGATCAATTCGGTCTGGGTCTTGCGCAGCAAGTCGATGGCCGCCTTACGCTCACCGACTTCATGGGTGAGCGAGGCATTGGTATCGAGCAGCTCGCGCTTACGGTTGCGCACGATCCGTTCCAGCCTGAGAGCATTGGCCCGCTATGCCCTGGTGCGTCGCAGCGCCGCAAAGTGGCGGTTAATCAGCATTTGCACCGCTAGTGCCAACCCCAGTGCCAGCGTTGCCGCCAATCCGCTCCACATGGCGGCGGCCAGCCGTATCGGCGCTGCCTGCGGCAAGACGGTCAGAGTCCAGTCAAGCGGCGCCAGATAGCGCATCGGTTCTTCGGTCAGCGGATTGACTCCACCACTTGCCACGACATTGCGGAAGTCCAACCGGCCGCCGCATATAGTGTTGCCATATCCGGGCGATGCCCAAGAATGACGGGCAGCATGCGGTATTTGTCCAGCGACCCGTTCAGTGCTTCGGCCTGTACGTTGAGGATTTCCTGCGCCACGGTGCCCAATCGGCTGGCTTGCAGATCCGACGCCATGCCGCCGACAAAAACCGCACCCGCGCCGCACAGCATCAGCCCGGCCAGGGCGTTCAAAGCGCTAAGCCGAAAATAGTTCTGTGAGACGGCAGCACCATTGATCATGATCTGGTCAGCCCTAGCTGTCAGGGTGAAGATGAAAACGGCTGCGCGGCATTGCTGGTCCGGAAAGATTGTGGTTCGATCAGGGTATCGCATCGTCGCATCGAGATCGACAGGCAAATGCCGCCACTTCAATCCACTGCGATGACCAGGGACGGTAGCACATAGAACCTGCAAGCCGGGATCAGCGCGATGCCGAAGGCCGCTGCCGAATATCCCACCACGCCCCGCCAGCTCTAAGTGGCTCCAGCCATGGCCGCCCAGCGTGCCGATAACGCTTAAGCCGGCATAATAGGCCAGCAGATAGATCGCGCTGCCTTGCGCCCGTGCATCCCGGGAACGCCGCGCCACCCAAGCGCTAGCAATCGAATGCATCCCAAAAAAAGGCAAAGGTCATGACGGCCATGCCCAGCACGATGGCCCACAGCGCCGCCAACAGTGTCAGGCCCAGCCCACCCAGCATTGCCACAATCAATGACCAGAACACCTTGCGCCGGCCCAGCCGTCCGGCCAGCGCTCCCATCCAGGCCGAACCGAGCGTGTCCACTAGATAGACCACGAACACCAGGGCAATTTGACCATGGTCAAGATTGTAGGGCGGCGCCAGCAGGCGAAAGCCGACATAATTGTAGATCGCCACAAATCCGCCCATCATCAGGAATGAGCACAGAAACAGGAGTGGCAGCGCCTTGTTAGCCAGGATAGTGCGCAAATTCGCGCCCAACTCCGGCACGCCCAGCGTTCTCGTGCGGGGTGTCTTAGGGGCTGGCAGCAGCAGAAATACCAGCGCACTGATCAGGATCAGCACGCCCAGCGCTGTCAGTGCCAAACGCCAGCCGATCATTTCGGCCAGAGAGCCGATCATCAGCCGCCCGCTCATCCCGCCCAGCGCCGAGCCGCCGACGAACAGCCCCATGCCCAAGCCGAGCGCAGCATTGGACATTTTTTCGGCCAGATAGGTCATGGCAATGGCCGGCACATCGCATACGGCGCTCCCGAGCAGCGCCCGCGCCAGCACCAGATCGGTCCAGTCGACGCTCGTCGGCACGACCAGCACCAGGATGGCAGTCGCCAGCATAGTGGCTAGCATTAGCGCTATGCAGTTGAAGTGGTTGCCGAGTCAGTCGACCAGGATCAGCGAGAATGCCAGCGTCGCAATCGTTGCCGACATGGCTGCCGAGCTGCTCGCAGCGTCTAGTCCGAACTCGACAGCAAATATCGGCAGCAATGGCTGCACTGAGTAGACGGCAGCAAAAACGGAGAAGGCCGCTAGAAACAGCGCTGCCGAGGCACGCCAATAGTGTTGTAGTGTCGCGTTCCATCTTTGCCCTGGTCAAGGCAATCTATATCCTTAATCCATCCGAGCATGGACGGGAGCCCATGTCCCGACTGCCGACGAGAATCTATCTGCACTGCCACAATGGCAGTCATCTTTGATCGATATGCTCCGACGCGTCAAACCTGCGCGCCACAGCACTGCCCACGCATCAGGAGCTTTGGCGCTGAGCCGGATTGCTATTTAGTTCGGTTTCGCTGAAAACCAGGGTTGCACGGAAACCCCGGCTTCTCTATGTCTCCGCGCAGTCGGGGCGTAGCGCAGTCTGGTAGCGCATTTGTCTGGGGGACAAAGGGTCGCGGGTTCGAATCCCGCCGCTCCGACCATCACACTCAACTTACGGACTGCTGCTTGCTATGCGCAGCCTCATCGCGAGGGCTAGTCCGTTGGAGCTTGCCCGATGCCGATGACATTCCAAGACACTGGACCGGTGTTATTGCTGTGACCCGACTTGTGTGGCGCCAGTGCGCAACTGGTCAACCATTCCGAAAACCGGACTTCCCGTGTCGATACGGCAGATAATCGCTGTTTCATGCTGCGTATGCACCGCATGAACTACCAGTCGGCCAGCTCCATCGAAAGCGAGTTGGCGTGGCTGCAGGCGTTGCACCGCGATACGTTCTTGCTCATCCCTCGGCCCATTCCCGAGGCGCGATGGCAAATTACTGCAGAAATTTGTCGCTCCGGACGGGGCATAGCGCATGGCAGTGCTGTTTCATTTTATTGCGGGCAGCGAGCCGACGCTGCAGAGCAATTTGAGTGAATTGTTTGGCACGCTGGGTCGCTATGCGGCGACCATGCATCAGCATACAATCGGTTGGCAGCGTCCAGTCGGCTTCGAACGACAGAGCTGATAGGCCCACCATCCTCGATATTGACAGCTCCTGGGAGATTAGGGCGTCGCGCCTGGCGTCAACGCGCAAAATCGCCCCATTCTGGATCGCCTCGATTCCACTCTTTGGATCCGCCTGGCCAATTACGGCCTGGGCGAAGACCTCTACGGTTTGATCCACGCCGACATGCGGCTGGGCAATCTGCTAGTCGATAGCGACCAGGTCTCCCTGATCGATTTTGACGACTGCGGCTTCTGCTTTACCTATGATTTTGCTGCGGCCGTCTCGTTTCATGAGACCAATTCAGCTATTCCTGCGCTCAAAGCGGCATAGATCGAACATTATCAGAGTCTTCGCCCCCTTGTTGCGCGCGATATTTAAGTCGATCGATAGCATGGTGATGCTGCGCCGCATGGCGCTTCTGGCCTGGATCGGTTCGCATGCCGAAACCAAATTGGCGCAGCTCCATATGCCCGGCTTTGCCGACGGAACAGCGACCCTGGCAGAGCGCTATTTGCGTGGCGCCATCTGGCTCTAACGCCTGGCCCTAGATTGGTTTCGTAAGGCTTGCGTTGACACTCTGGCGACGATCAGGCGCGTTGCCGCCCGCGGCAGACCGTCTGACCTCCGTCCTGCTAAACCGGTCTGAGGGCGATCGCTTTCCGGCCTGACGCTAGGGAGGCACAGTCGGTCGTGCAGGCGTGCTGAAGTGGAACGCGTTGAAGCCTCATACTAGTCCATAGAATAGCCAGGTATGTTGCCAGTGTTCGCCCTCGTGCAGCGACGAACAGAAGACGATGCCGGCAAGGGAGAGGAGTAGCCAAGGGAGAGGAGCAGCGCAATTGCGACGGCGTTCTTCGTCCGCCGGTAGTTCCGCAGCGATACCACCACGCTGCCAATGGCCAGCGTGACGTAGCTGATGCGCCATCCCAGCCGTAATTGACGAAGGAACTCAGCCAGATGTTATGAATCGGCTCTGGAAAGATTTTCTCAAGCTGCAGCACCCCGACTCCAATGGGATTGCGCACGATCATTGGCAACACCAGCACATAGCGGTGATATCATCACTTCTTACCAAAGTCGTAGGACTTGGCGAAGGTGAGTCAGTCCATCAGCTTTGCCGTGAATTCAGCAGAAGTCAGACTGGCGAAGGCGAACAGGGCGGCGCCGGTCAGGATAATCCTGCCAACAATCAATAACAGCCGCCGCGGGCGATGGCTGTTGTGAAATGAAGACATAGGTGAAAAAGCAGAACATCGCTGCGACGACCGCGATGCGGGAAAAGGACAGAAGGATGCCAAGCAGGACGATGGCCAGCGCATCGCTGAGTACCAACTTGCTGTCCTGGTCGCGGGAAAGAAAATAGGCGCAGAACACGACAGCCGGAATCAGGAATAAGCCGTATATGTTGGAGTCATCGACGAGTCTCCTGGCGCGCCCGTCCCAGGGCAGCAGGTCCATCTGGGTCAAGAGACCGATAGTGCTCAAAATCGAAGCAATCACGCAAGAGAAGATGTAGACTTTCATAAAGATCTCAAAATGTCGCTGGCCCGAATTCATCGAAACAAAGGCGCCGATAACACTGATCGCCATGGCGAGGGTTTTGGTCAAAAGCTCAAAGCCAACGAACTCGTTGTAGAGATGGCTCATCGAGGCCTCAAAATATCAGACGCCCTAGGAGGCTAGAAGCAGACTGAGAATAACTGCTCGCCGCGTCACGCCAAACTTTTCGAACAACGTCAAATAAACAAGCGTCACGAGAAATGACGTGATAAATAGCATGTCCACCGGCGACGGTCGGCTTCGCGTATAGCTCATGGCCACTACGGCCAGCATTGAAGATCAGGTTTTGCGTCGAAAAAACCGCAAACCGGCAAGGCTCACGCTTATATCGCGTTGACTATCGCGGGTGCCCATATCTATAGGTCATGGCGAAATCCCGTATCCGAGCCAGGACTGCATGGTGCCGAACTCCTCGCAGTCTGGCGCGTTTGAGGCAAAGTGGGTCTTCCTGTCGTCATTGAAGTGCCGATAGACCGGAACGGTTCCCGGTAGGTCGTCGGCAAGGAGCTAGTCAGCAGTCCGCTCGCGGCGATATCCTCAGGTCGCATAGTCTTCGACAAGCACTTGATCGAGGTGCCCGGATCGGTCACCGATGCACTCGGCAAACTTGACGCTCGCAAGGCCTTCAGGCGCCTTTGTCAGGATATACGCCACAATAGTGGCGCGCTGGAACGCCAGCCTGTCGCCCGTGAAAGGTCCCGTTGATGTGACATAGGTCGCCTGCTCAGGATCGGACCAGCGCGCCAGGGCCATCTCGACCTCAACCGCAAGCGAG
>JALBVE010000075.1 GCA_025050575.1 Candidatus Devosia symbiotica | reverse complement strand
GGGCTAGAAATATTCCCAGTTCTGCCCGCGCTCAAGCCGGTAGCGGTGGGCGTGGGGCAGGCTCAATACCATGGTCTGGCCCGGAGTCAGTCGATGCGTCACCACGCTGCAGTCCATCCCAGGAATAAACTTCGTTCAGACGTTGCTCATATTCGGTGCTCACCGGCATGCAATGCAGCGGCACAGTACTTTTGGGCAGTGTCTAGCTGCGCACTTTATGGCCGTAATCGATGAGATTATTGAGGACAAAATCATCTACAATGGCACAAGTTTTCTCTATTACCTAAAAGTTGAGGCCGACGAGCTGATCACTGGCTTTGAGGCGCATCCGATCTATCGAGTCCAACGGGCATCTGAGCGAGTATCTGTTCTGGTATCGCAAGCGTCCCGACGAGATCAATCGTCGGATCGATATGAGCGACTGGATCCATGGTGAGACCGGCGGCTATCTGCGCTATTCGACCGAGCGCCGCAACTGGTTCGGGACTGATTTCTCTCTGTTCAAAGAGCAGGCCAACAAGCCTTTGTCCGAACACAAGCGGACCAGCGAGAACACCAGCCATATCATCGAGGCCATCGAAACCAGTCGGGTCTATCGCGGCCATTTTAATCGCCGCAATAACGGCATCATTGCCAATCTGCCTGATGACGCGATCATCGAGAGCCTTGGATATGTTGATCGTTTTTGGATCAACATGATTGAGGGCATCACCCTATTGACCGCCTGCGCGGCCACCTTCTCGGTGTTGGTGTCGGTGCAGCGCCTTTCGGTGGAAGCGGCGATGACCGGAATATCGACACGCTCAAGCTCGCTGTGCTGCACGACTCGCTAGTGGGCGCCATCTGCATGTCGGCGATGGTCTGGCGGAAGTTATACCTCTTGAGGATATCGAAATCGACGACTGTGGACGGCTCATAGCCGCCGATCTGGAAGTAGACAACGACGAAATTGGTGCCATCGAGCGCTTGGCGCTGATTTGCGAAAGTCTCGATCTGCGCCGGCATGCCCAATGTGGCGATCAGCTTTTTGGCGATGATTTCGCTCTTTTCGAGCCGGGTTGGATTGATGTCCATCAGGCGAATGGTGGCGCCAGCCAATGCGGGGCGCTGCAGGATATCATCGACAATGTTCTTCATGAATACGACCGAGTCGGCGCCGATGAAAGTCATTCTTGGATTTGCCATAAGGAATACTCCGGAAGTTAGGCGGCAATTTCGAAAGCGACGCGGACGAGCCCGGCCGTGTATTCGGTTTCTGGGTTGGTGAGGACTTCGGCTACGGGCCCTTGTTCGACGATCTTGCCGTATTGCGTCATCATGATGCGGTAGCAGGGAGTACGAACGACTTTGAGGTCGTGGCTAATGAAGAGATAACTCAGGCCTCTTTCGTTCTGCAGCTTGTTCATCAATATGGATCGATTGCGTCGCGCAGACCGTCGCCGAGCGCATTGAACGCAAACATGGCGATCAGCACGAAGATGACGGATGACAGGATCCAGGGATAAGAGTCGATCACAGAGAAAGTGCCGGTATCTTGCAGCATCAGGCCCCAGGAGATGAGCAGGGGTTTCACGGCGAAGCCGAGGAAGCCAAGGAAGCTCTCGAGCAACACCACTATGGGCATCGCCAAGATGATCGAGACGATGATGTGACTGAGCATATTAGGCAGAATGTGGCGGGCAATGATGCGGCTATCGGTTGCCCCCACAGCGATGGTTGCGCGGACATATTCGATGCGGGCCAGCGACAGGGTTTTCGAGAACACTTCGCGACTCAATTGCGTCCATCCCAATACCGCCATGACGAAGATCACGAAGGTGAGGAATACGTTGGAGGGCGCTGTCACCGGGATCAGCGAAGTCAGAGCCAGGTAGAGCGGCAATTGCGGGAAGGCCAGGACGAACTCGACGAAGCGCCCTGTACCCAATTGTCGATCCGGCCGCCAATATAGCCAGAGGTGATGTTTACCAGGGTTCCGACAATGATGATGCTGACCACAGCCAGGGCGATCATCAACGAGATACGGGCGCCGATCGGGCCGCGCGAAAGAATGTCACAGCCGAACTTTTCGGTGCCCAGCAACTGAATTGGCCGCCCATCGGTGGAACCAAAGAAATGGATATTGGCCGGGACAGACTAGAGCAGATGGTAGTCGGCACCGGTAACGAAGAAGCCGGTTGGCGTCGAATTGGCCTTTTCTAGACCGATTAGGGGCTGAAAAGTAATGACGTCGAGCTCGCCCGTGTCGCCGATGGGATAGACATAGGGTATCAGGCTGAAATTGCCCGCCGGATTTTCAAAGGCGATGACGTTGGGCGGCGAAAAGGGCAAATTGGCCACCTTGGGATCCATGGGCGCGAAGAAGTCAGCAAAAACTGTAACGACCAGCAGCAACACCACCAGCACCAGGTCGATCATACCCATGGTGGAGCGGCGGAAACGGCGTCGGACTAGCATGGCATAGCCTTCGCTGCTGGAGCCGAAGCGGGTGAGAACAGGCGCATGTTCGATGAAGTCTTTGGCGCCGGTCGGCTCTGGGTCTGTATTGGCATCGGTGAGCAGGGGGTGGACGAGCGTGGGTCGGTCATTTTGCGGCTCCCTCAAGGCGAACGCGTGGATCAAGGGCGATCAGCCTCGGACTCGAACGGCAACAGATCAACCGTGCTATCTGTGCCAGCCTGATGGAACCAGCTGGTGCGGGGCCGGTGGGAGCCAGTGCTGATGTGCCTTGAACCACCGAGACCATTTCGCTGTTCTGGCGGCGAACTTTCCAGTCGAACTGGCCAGCCGCCAGTATGTCGTCATGAGCTGTGCCCTGCTGGAAGTTTGCAATGACGTGGAGGCCAAGTGGCTCCATCATCGCAATCACATTTTCAGCCAGGTTGATATCCGTGCCGTAGTCGGTATTGGTGAGCAAGGTAATTTCCACATCGCCACCACTATCGGGGAAATTACGAATGCCATTGCCATGTCAGGTATTGAACTTGAACAGCATGACGTCGCCGTCCCTGACGACATATTCCCTGCCTTCATCACGCGCCTTGCCGGCTTCCTTGGCTGCCACTTCGCCGCCGAGGGTCACAAAATCATCATAGGCAATGGTCTGGGCCTGGATGAAGCCGCGCTCGAAATCGGAGTGGATGATGCCGGCGGCTGCGGGGGCCTTGTCGCCCTTGTGGATGGTCCAGGCCCGACTTTCCTTGGGGCCGACTGTGAAATAGGTCTGCAGGCCTAGCAAGGCATAGGCCTCACGGATGAGTCGATTAAGGCCGGCATCATGCAAGCCAAGCGATTCAAGATATTCGGCGCCTTCGGCGTCGGGCAGCTGCGCGAGCTGAGACTCGATCTCGGCGGAGATTATCACCACGCCAGCGTCATGCCTCTTGGCGTAGTCTTCGACCAGCTTGCTCATGGCGTTGCCGATCGCGGCGGAGCCTTCGTCGACATTGCAGACGTAGAGCGCGGGCTTGGACGTCAGTAATTGCAGTTCCTGGAACGCCTTTTCTTCCTCAGCATCGCGCTTGACGAAGCGGGCGGATTTGCCGTCGCGCAGCAGAACCAGAGTGCGGTCGATCAGCTCAAGCGTCAACTTGGCGTCCTTGTCATTCTGCTTGGCCTTCTTCTTGACGCCGTTGCGACGCTTTTCCAGGCTTTCCAGATCGGCCAGCATCAATTCGGTTTCCACCACTTCAGCATCGGCCAGTGGATCGACCTTGTTGGCAACGTGGATGATATTGCTGTCTTCAAAGCAGCGTAGCACATGGGCAATGGCATCGCATTCGCGGATATTGGCGAGGAACTGATTGCCCAGGCCTTCGCCCTGTGACGCGCCCTTCACCAAACCGGCGATATCGACAAAGCTCATCCGCGCGGGCTTGACGTTGATCGACTTGCCGATTTCGGCGAGCTTGTCTAGCCGTGCATCTGGCACCAAGACTTCGCCCACATTGGATTCAATGGTGCAGAATGGGAAATTGGCGGCCTGAGCAACAGCGGTGCGGGTCAGCGCGTTGAAGAGAGTCGACTTGCCGACATTGGGCAGGCCGACGATGCCCATCTTGAAACCCATGGGGAATGCTCCGAAATTTGTTAGCCTTCACTTCGTTCGGATGAGAAGAGAAGTCAATGCGTGGCGCGGCCAAGCCTACTTGTCGCGGCTCGTATTGCGGCCTATTAGCACTAACATTCCAGTTTTGCTCCCCGACATTGTCGGGGCGTCATATGACTCTTTTCCTCGTCCTGGTTATTCTGGCCACTCTGCTCGCGATGGCTGCATGGTGGTATTATCGCGGCCGGCATATGGGCGCGTTTGTCCCGACTGTCGGCGCTGCCCCCGCCATTCTGGACGCCAAGCCGCAGGGCACCGTACTCATGCTCAAAATGCCCATCGCCAAGGGCTGGGAACTGGGAAAGATACCTGACATGGCTGCAGGCCTGCAGGTCGGGCCGCTTGCGCTCAATCTCAAGCATTCTCGTTGGGCCTATGTGCTGCCCAATGGCGACGTGCTGGTGGCTGAATCGGCGGGTATTCCCGGTACCCCGAAAATATTCGCGACTTCGCGATGAACCTGGTGATGGCCCGTGCCGGTGCGGCGCGTCCCCGCGCCAACCAGATTACCCTACTGCGATCACGGCGTCTGGGCGCACATTGATGATCATGAAGTTAGGCGGCCATTGGACGCGCAATATCATCGCCAGCGCCGATGGCTCCAGGCTCTATATGGCGGTGGATTCGGAAAGCAATATTGCGGAGAACGGCCTGGAAAGCAAAAAGGGCCGCGCCTGCATTTACAAACTCGATCTGGTGACTGAAAAGCATCGCGAATTCGCCGATGGGCTGCGCAATCCGGTCGGCATGGCGTGGGAGCCACCCAATGGCTCGCTGTAGACCGTGGTCAATGAGCGCGATGGGTTGGGCGACGAAACGTCGCCCGATTGTCTGACTTCGGTCAAGGATGGCGGTTTTTATGGCTTGCCCTTCAGTTATTGGGGCCGGGTGATCGATGATCGCGTGCCGTATGACGCTGCCTTAGCGGCGCGCGCCAGTGAGCCCGATTATGCGCTGGGCGGCCATACCGCCTCGCTGGGCCTGTGCTGGTTGCCCGAGAACACGCTCCCCGGCATGCCATCGGGCATTGTGATCGGTCAGCATGGGTTGTGGAACCGGTCCAAGCTGAGCGGCTACAAGGTGATCCTGGTGCTGTTTGCCGACGGCAAGCTGCAGGGCGCGTCGCTCGATATTCTGACCGGCTTTCTCGCCGATGATGAAAAGGTGTCGCATGATCGTCCGGTTGGCGTGGTCATCGCCAAGGATAACGCCCTGCTGGCGGCCGACAATATCGGCGACGCGGTGTAGCGCATCACTGCTGCCTGATCTGCTGCTGTTCTAAGACCATTATTGTGGCGCGACGGTTCCGACCGGTGCGCCATTGCTTTTATCAGTCGCCCTTGAACAATCGTTTGAGCATGTCGGCCATTGGCCCGCTGGTCGGGACAGCCGTTTGCGGCTTGGTAGGCCGGGCCTGCCGGATATGGCTTTGGCCACCCGGCGCGGCTTTGTCCTGGCTCTTAGTGGGGGATGGCTTGGTGTCCGGATTGTCGAAGAGTTTGTTGGCCATGGCCAGCTTGTTCATGAAGCCGCTGTCGTCGCCCTTGAGCAACAGGCCGACATGGCTGCTAACAGCGTTGAGCAGTGACTCAAGCCAGACTTGGTCGGCCTTGGCAAAATCGCCCAGCACATGATGGATAACGTATTTCTTGCCAGGATGGCCGATGCCGAGGCGCACGCGCTTGTAGTTCAGACCGATCTGCGGATCGATTGAGCGCAGACCGTTATGGCCGCCATTGCCGCCGCCGATCTTGATGCGAACCTTGCCCTGCGCCAGGTCGAGTTCGTCATAGAACACGATGATGTCGGTCGGCTCGATCTTGTAGAATTTAGCCACCTGCTGCACGCTGTCGCCGGAGCGGTTCATAAAGGTCTGCGGTTTGAGCAGGATGACTTTTTCGCCGTCGATAGTGCCTTCGGCCAGGCTACCGGCGTGCTTGGAGCGGAACTGGGTGGTAGCATGGGCGCGAGCAATGGCGTCGAGCGCCATGAAGCCGATATTGTGGCGATTGCCCTGATACTGGTTACCTGGATTGCCCAGGCCGACAAGCAGCTTCATGACTTACTCCAGAAATGAAAGAGGCGACCCGAAGGCCGCCTCGAACATGGCACAGAAGACGCCCAAGTCGATTACTCGGCCTTTGGTGCGGCCTTGGGAGCTGCAGGAACAGCTTCGGCTTTCGCTTGGCCTTCATCGTCAGTCAACTTAAGCGCCGATGGTGCCACGATGGTGGCAATGGTGAAGTCGCGATCGGTGATAGTCGGGGTGACGCCCTTGGGCAGGTTCACAGCCGAGATGTGGATTGAATAGCCGATTTCGAAACCGGTCATGTCGACCGTGATCTCTTCGGGAATGGCATCGGCTGGTGCCAACACTTCCACGGTGTGACGCACAACATTAAGCGTGCCGCCGCGCTTCAGGCCCGGGCTGGCTTCTTTATTGATGAAGTGCACATGCACCTGAGTGGTGATCTTGGTACCCTTGCCGACGCGGAGAAAATCCACATGCAGCGGGAAATCCTTGACAGGATCAAGCTGGTAATCGCGCGGGATCACAGTGTGCTTGATGCCGTCGACGTCCAGTTCGAGAACATGCGAGAGGAAGCCGCCAGCATAGATAAACTTGTAGGCATCTTTGTAAGCGAGGGAGACGGTAACAGGAGCCTTTTTGTCACCGTAGATAACTGCAGGAACTAGTCCCTGACGACGCAGTTCGCGAGCGGCCCCCTTGCCAACTCCGTCACGCGCCTGTGCCTTGAGCACTTTAGCTTCAGCCATGGAAATATCCACTCTGGTTAGTGTATGCGTCACTACAACAGCATACGCGCCCGCCCTCCAGGGGTGGCGAGCACTTCATGGCGCGGGCTATAGCCCAAAGGGGCCGAACGAGCAAGCAGGAAGGCTAATCGTCCCGCAGCGCATCGCGCTGTTCGATCAGGTAATGCCGAACGGCCTCGTCCGTCGACAGGTCGATGGCCAACGTCAACGCTGCGTGGGCATCATCCCGGCGACCGGTGCGCGCTGCTAAATGGTCATGCGCCGCCCAATAGGGCTTTGTAGTCGAGCATGCGCCTGTCGAGGGCAAGTTCATCCAGGATGCTTAGGGTTGTCTCGGGGCCGTCGATTTTGGCCAGGGCGACGGCGCGATTGAGCCGTGTAACGGGCGATCCGATCAGGGTTTCGAGATGGGTATAAAGAGCCACGATAACTGGCCAGGTAAAGGCGACGGCGCAGCCGCTAGGCCCCATGGGCCGACTGGATGGCCGCCTCGATCTGATAGTGACCGCTCGGGCCGCCTGCATTAGCTTGATTCAGCAATGCCTCGGCCATGTCGATCAGTCAATCATCCCAAAGGGTAACGTCCTGCCGATCGAGCGGCATATAGCGACCGGCGACGTCGCGACAGGCGTGGCGGAGCGATTGCGCATACATCATTAGCGCCAACATGACCTTAGCCTCGGCCGCCTCGGGCGGCAGGCTCACCGCCAGTTGGCCTAGCCAGATGGCCTCATCG
>JALBVE010000074.1 GCA_025050575.1 Candidatus Devosia symbiotica | reverse complement strand
GCAATCTCAAAGTGGTGCTGGCCGGCATTGGAGCACGTCACCATGGCGCGCATCTATCTGACCCAGTTCGACCGGGATTATGACGGGCTCAATGCGCTATGTCTGTCGAGATAAGCACGAAATTTTCGACGATAAAGACCGGGATCGCGATCAGCGGGGCAGTGAGTACGATGCCGAGTTCATCAAGCGACAACGGCAACCGCCAGGGCGATCGGCTCAAGGATGTTTTCCGCGTCGCGCATAATGAGCCGGATGTCGGCGCCACGCTTGCGCGCCCTTGCTCGCGCCTGCCTTAGCATGGATTCTGACCAGTCGGCTTACGACGAAGCCCATGTCCTGCATCATGGTGAGAGATGGTACTGGTGCCACTGGCCAGATCGAGCGCAGCGCGGCCTTGTCCTTTGCCCAGGTGTTTGACGATGAGCTGGTACCAGCCACAGCGCTCGGCTTCCGAGAAAATCTCATGGCCGACGCTCTGGTCAAAGGCGGCCGCGCGCTCGGACCAGAACTCACGAATTTCATCTCGGATAGATATAGTTGACGCCGATATTGGCCATCGGAAACCTCGTAACACATTGGAATAGTTTTAAAAGATAAATCTTGATAACGCTAATCATCTTTTATAGAATGACATTCCCTATCAAGTTTTCGAGAGACGTCGAAATGAAAATTTCGCGCCTGATGCTCGTGCCAATCGTGGCCGCACTTTCATCGTTTTCTCTACCAGCCTTCGCACAGGCCTTCACCCTAACCGACGTGGCTGGCCGTGAGATCGCGTTCGATCATCCGGTCGAACGCGCCATACTGGGCGAAGGCCGCATGCTCTATTCTCTGGCTACCATTGAGACCGAAAATCCCTTCGCGCACGTCGTGGGCTGGCGTAATGACCTGTGGACAACGGATCAGAAGTCGTACGATGCCTATGTCGAAAAGTTCCCCAAAGCCGCAGATCTGCCATTCCTTGGCAATCTCACCGATGGCACCTTGCAGATAGAAACTGTCGTGACGCTCAATCCAGACGTCTTGCTTTTGCCCATTGGCAACAAGACGGCGGCTGACGAAATCAAGCTCGAAGACATGCTCTCGGGCATTGGCGTTAAGATTGTCTATATCGACTTCCGTGAGCACATTCTGGCCAAAACCGTGCTAAGCCTGCACATTTTGGGCCAGCTGTTTGGCAAGGAAGAACGCGCCCAGGAGGTTGCCGATTTCTGGCAGTCTAGGATGGACAGCATCGCCAAGGTCATTGCCGACAACAATCCCGAGCGCCCCGACGTCTTCATGTATCGCGCCGCAGGTCTAGTCGAATGCTGCGGTACCTTCGGTCCCGATAATTTTGGTCTGATGGTCGAGTTGGCCGGCGGCAACAATCTCGGCTCCGATTTCCTGCCCGGCTACACCGGCTCGATCAATCCCGAACAGGTGATCGCCTCGAACCCTGACATTGTGGTCGTGACCGGATCGGACTGGAGCAATCTGGCTAACGCCCGGAGCTTTGTCAGTGTTGGCCCCGGCACGGTCGATAGCGCCGACGCCAGCCGTGTTGCGCTAGCATCGCTAATGGACGCACCGGCCTTTACCGGCGTGACAGCCGTTATCCAAGGCAATGTCCACGCAATCTGGCACCAGTTCTACACCAGTCCCTACCAGTTTGTGGCGATTGAAGAGATGGCCAAGTGGTTCCACCCCGAGCTGTTTGCCGATGCTGATGCCGATGCGACCTTCAAGGAGTTCTACGACAGATTCCTGCCGATCGCTTACGAGCCTGGCGCCTGGCTGTCTCTGAAGGCCGACGAGTAGGTCATGGCCGTCGCTGACAACACGATATTGAGCGAGGTGGCGGCAACCGGGCGCGGTGAATACCGCGCCCGCACCCGCCGAAAGATCACCATCCTGGTCGGGCTGGGCATTCTGCTCTGCCTGACCTTCTGCATCGATCTGGCCTGGGGGCCGGCACGCTACGGCCTCGATCAGGTGATTTTGGCCCTGTTCCAGCCCGATGCTGTCTCGGCGCAGGTGCGCACGGTTGTCTGGGACATCCGCATGCCGGTAGCCGTCATGGCCATTGTCGTTGGCGCGGCACTGTCAGCGGCGGGCGCGCAGATGCAGACAATTCTTGCCAACCCGCTTGCCAGCCCCTTCACTCTAGGCATTTCCGCGGCGGCAAGCTTCGGCGCCGCGCTCGGCATCGTTACCACTGTGCCACTGCTGCCAGTGGCGGCAGGCCTAATCGTGCCAGTCAACGCCTTCATCATGGCGCTGGTCGCGACGCTCTTCATCCACTTCGTGTCGCAGACGCGTGGGGTGGCCGTGCAGACCGTCGTCCTGTTGGGTATTGCCCTGGTCTTTATCTTCAATGCCCTTCTGGCGTTCGTGCAGTATCTTGCCTCCGAACAGGCACTGTCGCAGGTGCTGTTCTGGACCATGGGCAGTCTGAGCAAGGCAACCTGGCCTAAGATCGGTATCACCCTGGCCGTGCTGCTGATCGCGCTGCCTTTGTTTGCGCGTAATGCCTGGGCGCTGACCGCTATCCGCCTGGGCGAGGACAAGGCGGCCAGTTTTGGCGTCAATGTCCGCTATATCCGGCTTGAAACTATGCTGGTCATTTCGCTGCTTGCATCGGTGCCAGTGAGTTTTGTCGGCACGATTGGCTTTGTCGGCTTGGTCGGCCCGCATATGGCGCGCATGACCCTGGGCGAAGACCAGCGCTTCTTCCTGCCTGGCTCGGCCCTCTGCGGCGCGCTGCTGCTGTCGGTAACCTCAATCGTTTCGAAATCAATCATTCCCGGGGTCATCTTCCCTATCGGCATCATTACGGCCTTGGTGGGAGTTCCATTCTTCATCTCGCTTATTCTTTCCAATGTGAGGCGGTCATGGTAACCCTTGAACTCAACGAAGTGGGTGCACTCTACGGCAAGCGGCTGGTCGTTTCGGGTGTGACCACGCCGGCGATGACGGCCGGCGAGGTCGTCGCGGTTATTGGACCGAATGCGGCCGGAAAATCTACGCTGTTCAAGCGTATTGCAGGCCTTCTCAATGGCCCCGGCGAGGTCTGTATCTCGGGCACCGAAATGGCCGGTAAGGCCATCGGCTATATGCCCCAGGACACCTCGTCCAATGCTGTGCTCACGGTCTATGAATCCGTGCTACTGGCTCGCAAGCAGGGTAGCGCCTGGTCTGTTAATGACGCTGATCTTGTTCTCATCGACCATGTCATGACCGCGCTCAACATCACTCCGATTGCCTTCCGTGATCTAGGCGCGCTGAGTGGGGGACAGCAACAATTGGTATCAGTGGCCCAGACCCTGGTGCGCGAACCAGACATCATGCTGATGGACGAGCCGACCAGTGCTCTGGATCTGCATCGCCAGGTCGAGGTCCTCAGCTTTATGCAGAACCAGGCCCGCCAGAAAAACATGATCGTGCTGGTCGCCATCCACGATCTCAACCAGGCTCTGCGCTTTGCCGACAAGGTCCTGCTTATCGCCGACGGCAAGATGCGGGCCTGCGGCGCACCACTCAGCGTCATCAATCCAGAAATGCTGCGCGAAATCTATGGCGTCGATGCCCGCATTGAGAAGTGCTCGCGACAGTTCGATCATGTCATCGTCGATGGCGTCGATGCCTAGTCACTTCGTCGATCAATCGGCTCAAACCGAGCGACATTTGCTCAACCCGCTCTTGGCCCAGAGGCCGACGGTCTCTCCCAGCCCAGATCAGCCGCTGAAGATTGCCGGCCCATCCCCTCTTCCTTCATCGGCAGAGGGGACAGGTGCGCTTATCATCAGGCCGAGTACACATTGACGGTCTGCTGCTGCTCGCCAAGGCCTTCAATGCCCAGGCGCATGACATTGTCCGGCTGGAGCCAGACGGGTTCGGGCTTGATGTCCATACCGACGCCTGGCGGGGTGCTGGTGGTGATGATGTCGCCGGGCTGCAGGCTCATGAACTGGCTAACATAGCTGCCCAGATGGGCCACGCCGAACATCACGGTCCAGATCAAACTATCCTGGTAGCGATGGCCATCGACCTCAAGCCACATCGAGAGATCCTGCAGATTGGCAACTTCATCGCGCGTCACGAACCAGGGGCCGATGGGACCAAAGGTGTCGGCCGATTTGCCCTTGACCCACTGGTCGCTACGTTTGGTCTGGAAGTAGCGTTCGGAGAGATCGTTGACCACGCAATAGCCGGCGACATGGTCGAGCGCATTGGCTTTATCGACATAGCAGGCTTCGGCGCCGATGATGGCGCTGGTAGCCTTCATGAACAGGATCGGCTCCTTGGGAAGGGCGGCGCCGGTTTCGGCGGCATGGTCGACATAATTCAGGCCGATGCAGATGAACTTGCCGACATTAGCCACGCAGGGGCCGATGCGGTCGCCGCCGTCGAATTCGGGGAAGGTGATCAGGTCGGTGGCGGCGATGGTGGCCAGGCCCGCAGCGGTCAGCGCGGCCCCGCTGATATCATCGACAATGCCGGAAAGGTTGCGAATGGAGCCGTCTTCGGTCAGAATGGCGGGCTTTTCAGCGCCCCTGACGCCGATGCGAAGCAGTTTCATGAATGGGGTTCTTATGCCGTTGCCAAGGCCATAGCCTCTAACATGTTAGAGAGTCGAGGCCGATTTGGGGCCAATCGGTTCGATTAGCATAATCAGGCGTCTGGCCGGATGATGCCCTTTTTGAGGATGATGTTGCCATAGAGCCAGCGCTCGCCGTTCTGTATCATGGCTCCGCTCGCGTTTGCTGGGATCGCCAACGATCTGCATGACGATAGCGGCCTCGTCGACGAAATCGTCGGCGGCATCAGGGTCATCACCGCATCGAGGATATCGGTGGCGCTGATGTCGTCCAGTCGCACCAGCGCCGGCCTGGCAGAATCGGCAGGATAATTGGCCTCAACAATGGCGATTTCGTCGCCATGACCCATGGCGCGCAATATGGCCAGCAGATCGAGACCGAACAGGGGTGGAATAAGTTTGAGCATCAGGCGGCCTCCTCAGCCGAACGGAAAACTATCACTATCGCTGCCCAGGCTGGCGCCATCGGCAAACAGGGTTGGATGTTCGCGGGCAAAGGCGAACAGTTCGATCATAACCGCGTCGATATGGCCGCGGATGGCGGTGATAGCCTGGGTCTGGTTGCTGGCTAGAATGCCGTCAAAAATGGCCTGATGTTCGGCAATGGTCAGGGCCAGACGGCGTGGGGTGACGATGAGCCAGCGGGCGCGGTCGAGATTGGCGCGCGCCGAATCGATGATGTTCTTGATCTTGGCAAATTCCATGGCACGATAGATGATGTCGTGGAATTCGATGTCGATGGCGTGGAAGACCTCGGCGTCGTCGCGCTCGGCGGCCGCGCGCTGGGCCGCCATATTCGCGTGCAGCGCCTCGATCGGCCCATTATCATGGCGACCGATAAAGACACGCAGCGCCTCGCTTTCGAGCCCTTTGCGGATCAGCATGTATTCGCGCGCATCGGCGATGCGCACCAGCGAAACAGTCGAGCTGCGCTGGGGAGCGATGTCGACCAGGCCCTCGGTTTGCAGCCGCGCCAATGCCTCGCTCACCGGAAAGCGCGAGACGCCCAATTGCTGACAGACCAGCGATTTGTCGATCAGGCTGCCCGGAGGCAGGACCAGCGACACAATGGCGTGGCGCAAGGCATTGGTGACCTCGGTGGTCACATTACCCCGGGTCAACGCTGTCGGTGCGGTCAGAAAAGAATAGAGGCTTTCTTCGCTTCTCATACTAACATGTTAGTTAGAGTCGTGGTGCTTTACAACGCCCATCGCTGCTGATTGCCGGCGCAATCTGGCGATTTATGGCGTCGAGGTAAAGCGCCGTCGCGACACGATAGCTGAAAGCGCACTCATGTCCGAGACGATGACCCGTTCCCAGCCCAGCACGCTAGTGCTCAATGCCGCTGACAATATTGCCGTGGCGCTGGCCAATCTGGAGGTTGGCATCTCGACCCCGCAGGGTCCCGCCATCCTGCGGCGCGCGCCCAAGGGGCACAAATTTGCGACCAGGTTGATCGCAACTGGGGAACCGATCCGGAAATTTGGGCAGATCATCGGCTTTACCAAGGAGCCGATCGTGCTGGGCGACTGGGTGCATGAGCACAATTGCGACATGGACGGGGAAGACGGCAGTCTTTGAGCCACGACTATGACTTTAGCGAAGGTGTGGTGCCGCCCGAGATGATTCCGGTTGCCGAGCGCGCCACCTCTGAAGGCTATCGCCGGGCCAATGGCAGCGTGGGGACGCGCAATTATGTCGGCATTCTGACGTCGATAAACTATTCGGCCACGGTGGCAAAATTCATCCCCGAAGACATCAATCGCTCCGGAATTCGAGATGCCTATCCGGAAATCGACGGCGTGGTGGCGTTCGTGCATCGCACCGGCTGCAGCATAGAAAGCCGCGGTGAGAGCTTTGATATCCTCAAACGCACGCAGAGTGGGGTTATACCTCCAACCCCACTCTGGGTGCGGCCATGCTGGTCGAGCTGGGCTACGAGGTGTTCCAGCTCGGCCGCATGAAGGATAATGTACGGAATTGTCAAATCCGACAGCTTCCAGACCATGACCATTCAGGAAAGCGGCAGCACTCGGAAGATCATCGAGTAAGGTATTGAGCGCATGAAGGAAATGCTGCCGGCGGCCACCCGCGCCCGGCGTGAAACTGTGGACGCTTCCGAGCTGATGCTAGACTGCAATGGGGTGGCTCCGATGGCTATTCGGGCATTACCGCCAATCCGGCGCTGGGTCATGCCGTCGATATCCTGGTGCGCAATGGCGGCATCACCATTCTCAGCGAGACCCCGGAAATCTATGGCGCCGAACATTTGCTGACACGCCGCGTTGTGTCGCGCGAAGTCGATAAAAAGCTACTCAGCCGCATCCATTGGTAGGAGGACTACACCAGGCGCAACCATGGCGAGATGAACAATAATCCCCCCCCGGCAACAAGCTGGGCGGGCTGACCACAATTCTGGAAAAGTCGCTAGGGACGACGGGCAAGGGCGGCGGCACACCGCTGACGGCGGTTGACGGCGGTCTATGAATATGCCGAAAAGGTCACCAAAAAGGGCTTTGTGTTCATGAATACGCCCGGTTTCGATCTGGTCTCGCCGACCGGTCAGGTGGCTGGCGGCGTCAATGTGCTGATCTTCACCACCGGGCGCGGCTCGGCCTATGGCTGCAAGCCGGTGCCGTCGATCAAGCTGGCGACTAATTCGGACATGTATGCCCGGATGACTGAGAATATGGACATCAATCGCGGCGATATCGTCGAGAGGATGTCGATCGAGGACAAGAGCCGCGAAATCTTCGATCTCATCATTCAGGCCGCCTCGGGTGCGCCGACCAAGTCCGAAGCGCTCGGCTATGGCGACAATGAATTCGTGCTCTGGCAGATCGGGGCCACGATGTAATTTTGGCCTTTTGGCGGGCCCTAAGGCCCGCTTCACCTCCCCCTGGGGGAGAGCTGCTGTTGAGCCGCCTTTTTTACCAAGCGCGGTGTCATCCCGGCGAAGGCCGGGATCCATCCTAAGGTCTTTCTCCATCCACGGCGCGCGCCATCATCCCCGAGCGACGCGACTTGCCGCACGGCTAGTTGGAACTATTGGCCAGCTATCGGGTCGGCGACGTCGGCGATGCCCAGGACAGTGTGGAACGGAAGGGTTCGGTCTATTGGTTGAGATGAGCGAGGCCGCTGAAACAACGTCTCCACCGAGCATCCC
>JALBVE010000073.1 GCA_025050575.1 Candidatus Devosia symbiotica | reverse complement strand
GGATGGCGTTCGCACAAGCAGCAACAGGATAGCGGCATGCTGGGCAATACATCGAGTTACATGAGATATTTCAATTAGTTTACAATAATGTAATGCGGGACGGAGTGTCAAAAATAAGCACACTGAGCGCTACTATATCGCCGGCCGCTGGCCCGTGGCGGATGCCCGATAAGCCGACCCGCCCCGTTGTTGATGCCGTGCGCATGCTGCCGGGGAAGTGGAAGCCCATGATGCTTCACATGCTCGTTGCCGAGCCACTCCGCTTTGAGGAAATTGTCCGGCGGCTGGCGCCGATGAACCGGAAAGTCATCAGCGAACAATTACGCTAACTCGTAGCAAACAATCTCGTTACACGCCGCAGCTATGACGATGGCCGCCAGCGCAGTCTTTACACCCTATCTGCCTCAGGACTGCAATTGGCCCGATTCTCGAGAAATTGCTAGGCTGGAACCGCGCCTACAACGCCCTGCTCCTAAAACAGTAAGGCCGACCCTGGAGCCGCCCTTGAATGTACTAATTGTCCAGAAAGCTCCGTAGCTTCCGGCTCCGGCTCGGATGCTTGAGCTTGCGCAGCGCCTTGGCTTCGATCTGGCGGATACGCTCGCGGGTCACCGAGAACTGCTGGCCGACTTCTTCGAGCGTATGATCGGTGTTTATGCCGATGCCGAAACGCATGCGCAGCACGCGTTCCTCGCGCGGCGTCAGCGACGCCAGCACGCGGGTTGTGGTTTCGCGCAGATTGGACTGGATCGCCGCATCGATCGGTTGGATCGCATTCACGTCCTGGATAAAATCGCCGAGATTGGAATCTTCCTCGTCGCCGATTGGCGTTTCGAGCGAAATTGGTTCCTTGGCGATCTTGAGCACCTTGCGCACCTTGTCCAAGGGCATCTGCAGCTTTTCGCTGAGCTCCTCGGGGGTCGGTTCGCGGCCGATTTCGTGCAGCATCTGCCGGCTGGTCCGCACGATCTTGTTAATCGTCTCGATCATGTGCACCGGAACACGGATGGTGCGCGCCTGGTCGGCAATCGAACGGGTAATGGCTTGGCGGATCCACCAGGTCGCATAGGTGGAAAACTTGTAGCCGCGGCGATACTCGAACTTGTCGACGGCCTTCATCAATCCGATATTGCCTTCCTGGATCAGATCGAGGAACTGCAGGCCGCGATTGGTGTATTTCTTGGCGATGGAAATCACCAGGCGAAGATTGGCTTCCACCATTTCCTTCTTGGCGATCGCGACTTCGCGCTCGCCCTTCTGCACAATACGGCGATACTCGCCGATATTAGGGCCCGCTTCGGTCACCAGCGTCGCCATATCACCGCAGATTTCACGGATCGTGTCAGCTTCGCGTTTGGCAAATTCGCCCCAGCCCTTACCATCAAATTTGGCAAAATTGGCTTCCCAGGTGGGGTTTACTTCATGGCCGTAATAGCTTTCGAGAAATTTTTCGCGCTTGACGCCATAGCTCTCGGCCAGGCGCAGCAGACGACCCTCAAGCTTCACCAGACGTTTGTTGATGTCGTAAAGCTGCTCGACCAGATTTTCGATACGGCTATTGTTTAGCGACAGCGACTTGACATCAGCAATCATTTCGACGCGTAAATTATCAATCTTCTTGCGGTCGCCATCGCTAATGGCAGCGCTCGGATCCTCGGCATAACGATCCTGAATCTCGCGCATCTTGCCATAGGCAGTGGCGATACGGTCAAATGTCTCGATAACCTGCGGCTTCAGTTCGGCTTCCATCGCCGACAGCGACAGGGCGTTTTCAAATTCGTCATCATCGTCATCGGGCGCCGGGTCCTGCGGTGCCTGCGGCTCGTCGGGGACATATTCGCTATCTTCGCTGATCGACCGACGCGGCGTTGTTTTGATCCGCTCGGCCGCCGACTCGACAGTCTTGGGAGCGATCGGGCTGGCCATGTCGGGCGCTGGAGCTGCCCGTTTGGCGTCTGGGCCCGCATAGGTGGCTTCGAGATCAATAATGTCGCGCAGCAAGATCTCGCCTTCAGCGAGCTGGTCGCGCCAGATAATGATGGCCTGGAAGGTCAGCGGGCTTTCGCACAGGCCCTCGATCATGGTCTCTCGGCCGGCCTCGATGCGCTTGGCGATGGCGATTTCGCCCTCGCGGCTGAGCAGTTCCACCAAGCCCATTTCGCGCAGATACATTCGCACCGGGTCATCAGTGCGGTCTGAACCGGACTTGGCGTTGGACGTATTGGCGACAGCCGTGCCTGTGGCCGAGACCACTTCCTGACCCTGGTCTTCTTCATCCTTTTCGACTTCGGTCTCTTCGACCTCGTCTTCATCAACAACATTGATGCCCATGTCCGAGAACATCGACATGAAATCTTCGATCTGTTCAGAGCTGACCTCGTCAGAGGGCATCACTGCGTTTAGTTCTTCATAAGTCACATAACTGCGCTTTTTGGCGACCTTGATGAGCTTTTTGACGGCGGCATCATTAACGTCGAGAAGTGGGCTGTCGTTCGTCGCCTCTGCGGCGCCGGATTCCGGCTTCTCGTTGTCCTTGGTAGTCTTGGTAGCTGCCTTGGTGGCCATCTGGTACTCCGTCGGAATCCGTTAGCGCTCGGGTCCGAATAAAGCTTTAAGTGGTAACACGTCAAAGCAAGGTAAAGGTTTGGTCACTCAAGCGTTAACGCTCTTGCAAGCCGGTCCGCCTCGAACGTTTCGCACAGATTATATGCGAAATCGCGCGTACGCGCTGGTTTTTAGAGAATTCTCTAAAAACTGCGTGTCGCACGTCCCGATAACGAACCAAATCCTTCGATCAATGCCTCAGTGCCATCGACAGTAGTAATCTGGTTCTTGATGTCTCGCAGCCTTTCAAAGGTTTCTTCGCTCGGGTCTTCGCCCAGCGCTGCTTCGGCTGCTTTAAGCTCTCTATTTAGCTGAACTTTCTTGTTATGCAAGGCCAAGGCATGACTCAATCCGATCCGGGCATCGGCCAGCGCGATATCTGAGGCGATCTGCCAGACCCCCTGACGGGTCAGCACATCCTCCATCCGGGCAATCGCGGCGCCATGCCCGCGCACGTCCAGCGCCGCTTTCAGGTCATTGGTCGAGATATCGTGGTGCCGCACGACCAAATTGAGAATTTCGCCCATGACTTTTTGCGCGGCCGGGGTTTCAAAATCCAGCTTGGCCAGTGATTCGAAATCGTCCTCCACTAGCGCTGGATGATTGACAAGGCTGAGAATAATGACAGCCTCGCGCGGTGTTGCGTCAGCCATCGAGCCCGGTTTGAGCAGACGCGAATTGCGCAGCGTATCCGACACAACCAGCTTGGGCGTACCGCGTCCCGGATAGCCATAGAAACCACTTTGGCCGTAGCGCTGGTGCCCGCTGCGCGGCTCGAAGCGGTTCTGCCGCACCGGAGCCAGAAACGTCCGCAGCTTTTCGTCAAACGCCTGAGCGTAGTAGAACCGCACCGAAGAATCCTGGATTGAATTGGCCCGCTCGCGCAGCCGTGCCTGCAAGGCCGCCCGCGCTTCGGGCGTCTCGGGTACTAGCCCGCCGGTCTCCATGCTCCAGATCACGTCGGACAGGCTGCGCGCCCGATCCAGCACATCGGCGAACGCGCCGCGCCCCTGCGCCCTGATCAGACCGTCCGGGTCCTGCCCTTGGGGCAGTGTGGCAATCCGTATGGTAAAACCGGGTTTAAGATGAGGAACCACCAGCTCGGCCGAACGCTCTGCCGCCTTCTGTCCGGCATTGTCGCCATCAAAGCACAGGATCGGGTCCGAGCTCATCCGCCACAGCAATTGCAGATGCTCTTTAGTCAGCGCCGTACCGAGCGGCGCCACCGTGCCTTCAAAGCCTGCCGCCACCGCAGCGATCACATCGAGATAGCCTTCGACCACCACCACCGTGCAGCCATCAGACGCTGCCTGCCGCGCCGTCTGGCCATTGTACAGCGTCTGCCGCTTATGGAAGAGTTCGGTCTCGGGCGAGTTGAGATATTTGGCCGACACATCGGCCGATAGCGCTCGACCGCCAAAGGCAATCACCTTGCCGCGGAAATCGGTGATGGGGAACATCACTCGGTTGCGAAACCGGTCATAGGGCAGCGGGTCATTCTCACGCATCGCCACCATGCCGGTGTCGATCATCTCTTGCGCCGAGACGCCATTGGCAGCCAGATGTTCCTTTAGCCCATTGCGACTATCGGGGGCAAAGCCGATGCGGAACTGCGCCTGACTCTGGGCCGAAACCCCGCGCTCAAGCAGATAGCTACGCGCCCGCGCCCCAATATTGTGGCTAAGCGCGGCTTCAAAATATTTTGCCGCCAGCTCCATCACATCGGTCAGCGATTTGCGCTCGGCGGTCCGCTGTTCCTGTCGTTCGTCATGCCCCGGCATCGGTACGCCCGCCATCTCGGCTAGCCTTTCGGCCGCCTCAGGAAAGCTCATTCCCGCCTTTTCAGTGAGGAACCGGAAATGGTCGCCCGACACGCCGCAACCAAAGCAGTGATAGATGCCGCGCCGGTCATCGGCATGAAAACTCGGGCTTTTCTCACCATGGAACGGGCAGCAGGCCCACATATCGCCCTTGGCCGGCTGGCTCTTGCGCTTGTCCCAGATGACGTGCAGGCCCACCACCTGCGTTATCGGCAGGCGTTGGCGGATTTCATCCAGAAACTGATCGGAAAAGCGCATAAGGTGCTAGATAAGCATTCGCATGTCCCGAGTCACGGGTCATGTTCTTATCCGCAGCATGGATCCATCCGTGCCTGCGACCCACCAGTTCCGTTTCTGCAATTTGGTTCTGTTCACTATGTTGCCGGCGTTGCTGGTGGGCGGTCTGCTGTCGGTCGCGGCAGGCTATCTGCTATCCTGCAGCACCCATGAATTGGCGCGCCTCACCGCGCCGGATCAGGCATTTGATCTGGTGATATTTTCCCGGAGTTGCGGGGTTGATAGTGGCCCTAACACCCAGATGACGCTCATTCTTCCCGATGACTCGATCCCGGAAGACGCCGCAAGCTTCCTCTCCATCGGCGCCTACACCGACCTGGCTCCTCGCTGGGCCGACGCCAACACCGTTGAGCTGACCCTGTAGCCAACCGGCAAGATCTACCGACAGGACGATTACCGCTAGCTACACGGATTCGACACCCTTGTTGATCATTTGACCCAGATCAACAAATTTTCTCCGTATCCCTGCGAGAATGACTGGCAACACAGGAAATCAGCCTGATGTTCAAGATCACCAAGGCAACCGCCAATCGGTTAGACATCGAACTCAGCGGCAGCATCGATGCCGACGGTATGCGCGCCGGCCTGCATGGCCTAATCGACCAATCGGTCGGCGTCAGCAGAGGCGCATGCTCTATACCATCACCGATTTTTCCTTGCCGACCCTGGGCGCAATCGGCGTCGAAATGTCCCTCCTATCCAAACTATTCGGCATGCTGATCAAATTCGATAAATGCGCTGTGCTCACCAACATCGCTTGGCTACGAGCGGCGGCCACCATAGAAGGTGCGCTATATCCCGGCCTCGATATCAAGAGCTACATACTCAATGAGCGCGATGCCGCCAAGGCCTGTCTGGCCGCCAACGATCAAGCCTGAGCGGAGGCGCCTAGACGCCCTTGCTGCGCTGATACAACCGCCATGCCCAGCCAAACAGGCCAAATGAAAACATAATCAACAGCACCCCGCCAAAGATCACCCCGATCGAGGAAACCAGTAGCGGGAAGAACAGAAACAGCAATCCGAGTAGCACATAGAATATGCCCGACAGCACCACCGGCCAGATCCGCGCATAATGTTCACGCTCATGGGTAATCACTATAATCTGCATAGTCCCGACCAACAGAGCGACGATACCGACCAGCGTCGCCATCACCGTCACTGTAAAGATGGTCGCCAGCAACGGGCTGATCAGGATCAGCGCGCCCAGCGCCAGCAACAGACCGTTAGACACTACGTCAAACCAGTAATTGCCGCTCTTTCCGCCACCAAAGGTCAGGCTCCATAGCCCAAGCAGGCCGTCGATCAGAAGCAGAATACCACCCGCCATTACAACTATGGTCAGGGCCGCCGTCGGCCAGATCACCGCGTAGACGCCGACCGCCAGCATGAATGCCCCTCGCAGGGCCGTCGCCAGTGCAAAGCGCCGTTTGGTTTCACCCGATACCGTCATAACTGCCTCCATTGTCGCAAAACCACTTGACCCGATATGGGCTCAGCCAGACCGTAGGATCTGCCAAGCCTCTACCGTTTCAGCTTTTCTATAGGCGCACGAGCAATTTGTTGATTGCCGCTCTCGCTGGCCTGTGGTTTGAGATAACGTCAACTGAGGCCCGCCTTTGGCGGTTTGCACCATGTTCCTGCCCCTGACCGCTCTGTTTCTCGCTGCCTTTGCCTCCGGCACCGCCGAATTCGTTATTGCCGGGGTGTTGCCCGAGATGGCCACTGACCTGGGCATCACCATCCCGATCGCCGGCTATACCATCGGCATCGCCATTGGCGGCCCCATCGTCGCGGTGACGACCAAGAAATTTCTCGCAAATCGCTGATTCTCGTGCTCGGGACAGTTTTTACCTTTGGCCAAATCCTATGCGCCTGGCACTAACCTTTGAATGGCTGACGGCATCGGCTTAACCATCGGCGTCTTCATCTGCGGTCGTCTGGCCGATTGAAAATTGATGCCCTCGCTAATCGTCATTCTCAGCCTGCAGGCAGTGGCCTTTACTACCTTGCATTTGGTCAGCCCCTATCCGGTCGTCATGGCCATAACGGCGGTGCTCTGGGGCGGTGTCAACTTCGCCTTTGGCTCGCCCGTATAGACCCGCATTCTGACCTGGGCCGCCGACACCCCCAATCTGGCATCCTCGCTCATTTCCACCGGCTTCAATATCGGCATTGCCATCGGCGCCGTTCTGGGGGCGACCCTGCTTGATAGTCGCTTTGGCTACCGACAATTGCCGTTGATCTAGACTATCGCCCTGCTGCTCGCTGTGCTGGCGGCACTTTCCTCCTACTGGCTGGATTTACGCTCAAGAGCCCGCTCCCCGCTGCCGGTGGGATAAATTTCCCAAACCGGACAAATAAAATAACGATTTGGTCACTTGGCCGTATCTCTTTCGAAGATGGCCGCGTCAATGCCGGAATATTTGCGCAGCTCAGCCTATTAGGGAGACCGCATCGTGATCGACAATGCCAGCTTGCTGGTTGCTATTGCCTTCTCCAGCGCCGCTTTAATGATCGCTATGCTGATCAACTGGCTCAATGCCCGCAACGATAGCTATCTGATCAATTGGGCGACCAACATGGCGTTCGTAATCGCATCGCCGGCAGTGCTTGGTCTGCGCAATGACCGATATGACATCCCGCTGCAGATCACGGTGTTTTCACCGTTGCTGACCGGCATGGCGCTGATCCAGCTCGGCATCTATCGGTTGCTGGGCTATTCCGGTCCTGCAACGGTACTGCTGAACGTCTGGTGTGCCATGTTCATGGCGTCGTCGGGCTAGCACTACTGACGGGCCCGCCAGGAGGCCCCCTTGCCGATGATTGTCTCGGTCATCCTGTTCGGATTGACTAGTCTATTATTTCTGGCCTGCGCCGTCATGCTGATCATACAAGGCAATCTGGTTCTGAAAGAACCGCCGAACAACTGGGCCGAACAGTTCAATTCGATTATGTCCATCATCGGTCTGACCAGCCCGAGCGCTTTGGCGCTAACACTCAACCAGTTGCGTATCACACGCCGGCACCGCAACGAAGCCCAGACCGACGACATGGCCAGTCTATTGAATCGCCATC
>JALBVE010000072.1 GCA_025050575.1 Candidatus Devosia symbiotica | reverse complement strand
AACCGCTTTCAAGCGGTCCCATTTGCCTCTGGCGCGGCCTAAAAATCTATTCGGCGGCTTCGCTCACACCCAGCGCGCCATCAGCGCCAACCGGACGCCCCACGCTGAAATAGGCAAAGCCTTGGCTTGTCACTTCTTCATGGCTGTAGACATTACGCAGATCCACCAGGACCGGTGATTTCATCGCCTTCCGCAGCCGTTCCAGATCGAGCGAGTGGAACTCGTTCCACTCTGTGATCAGCACCAGCGCATCAGCATTGTCAGCAACCGCGTAGGAACTGGACACATAATCAATGTTCTCGATCATGCTGTTGGCTGCTTCTATGCCCTGTGGATCATAAGCGACAACGCGCGCGCCCTTGTCCAGCAAACCCTGGATGATATCGATCGATGGCGCCTCGCGCATATCGTCGGTATTGGGTTTGAATGTGAGGCCGAGCACACCGATCGTCTTGCCGCGCACATCCCCACCACAGGCCGCGATAACCTTGCGAGACATGGCACGCTTGCGCTGGTCATTGACCGAGATGGTAGTCTCCACCAGACGCATGGGACTGCCGAAATCCTGCGCAATCCTGACCAGGGCTAGTGTATCCTTGGGAAAGCACGACCCGCCATAACCAGGCCCGGCATGCAGGAACTTACTCCCGATACGATTATCGAGCCCCATACCCCGCGCGACTTCCTGCACATTGCCGCCGGCCGCCTCGCACAAATCGGCCATTTCGTTGATGAAGGTAATTTTCATCGCTAAAAAGGCATTGGCGGCATATTTGATCAGCTCGGCCGTGCGCCGATTAGTAAACATGAGCGGCGACTTGTTTAGGCAGAGTGGCCGATACACCTCTGTCATCACCGATCGCGCGCGCTCCTCTTCAATCCCCACCACGATTCGGTCTGGACGCTTGAAATCGTCAATCGCCATGCCTTCGCGCAGAAATTCGGGATTGGACACAACCGCAACATCAGCTGCCGGATTGGTGGACGCAATGATACGGGCCACCTCATCACCGGTCCCGACGGGCACGGTCGATTTGGTGACAACCACGGTGAACCCAGACACCGAGTCCGCGACCTCACACGCCACCGCGTAAACATAGCTCAGATCAGCGTGGCCATCGCTGCGGCGTGACGGTGTGCCAACGGCAATGAATACCACCTCAGCAGCTGGAACTGCGCTCGTCAGTTCGATTGTAAACGACAAACGGCCCATTGCAACATTGGCTTTGACCAGATCGCCAAGACCGGGTTCATAAATCGGGATCTCACCGCGCTCCAGCGCCTTAATCTTGCGCTGGTCCTTGTCGATACAGACAACGTCATGTCCGAAATCGGCCAGGCAAACGCCGGTCACCAGACCAACATAACCAGACCCAACAATAGCGATTTTCATATCCAGTGACCCTCAATATCCAGATCTTGAGCTCATAATAGCGGGCATATATGACCACATCGCGGCTGAAAACTAGGTTTCAGGGCAAGGCTTAATAACATAGCTAATTCTGCCCGTGACTACACAGAGCACGCGCATGGCTGGGTTGCACCGGGCGAACGCAGTACAAATGCCAGCCAAAGACAGTCACAGCTTTGCGAAGTCATGTTTTAAACGCAACCGGTCGTCCGACATCAATGGATGTCGGATGGATCGCCGCGCAGCCGCTTGCTTCCGAAGCGAATCGACTTGCCTTCCAGCCGTCGCCGTTTGAAGGCCAGGGGTCGGCCGCGTCGCCATCCGGAATTTGGACATATGCGACTCCGCCAGCAGCAGCGCCACCAGTTTTCCAACGCATCAGCGCGATTCATCGGCTGATCGCAGTGCGAATTGGCGGTAATGACGATCACTCCCGCCTTGGTCAGTCGCTTGCCGGCCAGTACCGCTACGCAGCGTTTCATTGCTTCAGGAATTGAAGGGGAATTTGTCAAGTCAAGGCGCAATTGTACCGCGCTCAACACCTTGTTGACGTTCTGCCCGCCCGGGCCCGCCGAGCGCACAAACGTCTCCTGAATTTCGCTCGAATCGATGGAAACGGAGCGGATAATGACGATGGGATCAGCTATGTCCCTCTCCTTGCTCATTAGCTGCACAAACACCCGACGTAGATGATCTCGCCTTCGTGGATGCTCAGCCCCTTCATGGTGGCCTTGTACTTGCCTTCAACGGCAGTCTTTTTCGATCCAGCCCTTTTCGAGCATACGGGCAAAGACCCTTTCACTCACACCTTTGAAATCATCAGGACCCAGCGCATTGTCCTCACCCATATGGATAATGACCTTGATCTCGCGATTAGACGGACGCAGCGGCATAGCTCAGGCTGCCTTGTCCTTGAGATCGGGCGGGGTCGCCTCAACCATAAGGGCCACTAAGGCATCCATGAATGGCTCGATCTTCTGACCTTCGGTGCCCAGACGACGGATCGACACGGTTCCGTCCTCGGCCTCGCGCTTGCCCACCACAAACATCAGCGGAATCTTGCCAACGGAATGCTCGCGCACCTTGTAGTTAATCTTCTCGTTGCGCGCGTCAAGTTCGGCGCGGACCCCGGCAGCCTTGAGCTGATCCACTAGCTTTTGGGCATAGCTGTCGGCTTCCGAGACAATGGTCGCCACCACCACCTGGGTCGGTGCTAGCCACATCGGCATGTGTCCGGCATAGTTCTCGATCAACATGCCGATGAAACGTTCGAACGACCCCAGAATCGCCCGGTGCAACATCACCACATACTGGCGCGAGCCGTCCTCGGCGACATAGGTAGCGCCGAGCCGTTCGGGCAGCACATAGTCGAGTTGCAGCGTGCCGACCTGCCAAGAACGGCCAATGGCGTCCTTGAGGTGGAACTCCAGCTTGGGCGCATAGAACGCGCCCTCGCCCTCGGCGATCTCGAAGTCATAACCTGTCGCGCGCAGGGCATCGCTCAGCGCCTTCTCGGCGGCATCCCAGCGCTCAATGGTGCCACCGAATTTCTCCGGCCGCGTCGCCAGCTTGATAACCACATTGTCAAAGCCCATATGGCCATAGACCGAATAGAGCAGATGCACGAAATGCTCGGTCTCTGACTGAATCTGGTCTTCGTGGCAGAAAATATGCGCGTCGTCCTGGGTCATTTGCCGCACGCGCATCAGTCCATGCAACGCGCCATGGGCTTCGTTGCGGTGGCAGCAACCGAATTCGGCCATGCGCAACGGCAGATCGCGATAGCTCTTGATGCCCTGGTTGAAGATCTGCACGTGAGCTGGGCAGTTCATCGGCTTGAGCGCCATCAGATCGCTCTTGCCGCTGAGTACCGGGGCCTCGTCGTCAATGCCCGGCACTTCATCGGGCACTACAAACATGTTCTCGCGATACTTGCCCCAATGGCCCGACTGTTCCCAGAACTTGCTGCTCATCAATTGCGGGGTTTTGACTTCCTGATAGCCAGCCGTATCGAGCCGGCGCCGGATATAGGCCTCTATCTGGTGGAACAGCACATAGCCCTTGGGATGCCAGAACACGCTGCCCTGCGCCTCGGACTGGAAATGATAGAGATCCATCTCCTGGCCGATCTTGCGATGATCGCGCTTTTCAGCCTCTTCGACCATGTACAGATAGGCGTCCAACTCGTCCTTGGTGGCGAAGGCGGTGCCGTAGATGCGGCTCAGCACCGGATTATTACTGTCGCCACGCCAATAGGCGCCGGCCACCTTGGTCAGCTTGAACGCCATGCCGACATCCTTGACCGAGCGCATATGCGGACCCCGACACAGATCGATCCACTGACCCTGCTTGTACATCTTGAGGCTCTGGTCGACCGGAATGGCGTTGATTAGCTCGACTTTAAAGTTCTCGCCACGCGTGCCAAAGAAGTCCTTGGCCTGGTCGCGCGTCCAGATTTCCTTGGTAAACGCGGCGCCGCGGTCAATGATCTCAGCCATCTTTTTCTCGATGATCGGAAAATCTTCTTCCGAGAACGGTTCGTCGCGCTTGAAGTCGTAGTAAAAACCGTTCCCGATCACCGGGCCGATGGTTACCTGCGTGGCCGGCCACAATTCCTGCACGGCCTCCGCCAGCACATGGGCAGCGTCATGCCGGATCAGCTCAAGCACATCGTTAGAGTCACTGTCGCGCGTGACGAACTCGATCTTGCCGTCGTCTTCAGGCGCGTCAGACAAATCGCTGAGCACGCCGTTCCAGCGCATGGCCACGGTTTTCTTGGCCAGACTATTGGAGACGGATTCGACGATAGTGGTCCCGGTAATGCCATGCGGATAGTCGCGAGTTGCACCGTCGGGGAACGTCACCTTGATCGTCATTTTCGTGTCTCCAGAAATAGAGATCATGCCGCAATTATTGCGGCAAGGGCGCTTGTCTAGCACGACTGACGATTATTTCCAGCGCCCATACAACCACGGGCGATACCAGCGCGCCGTGGCAGGCACCGCCGTCGGCACAGGATCATAGCCATCCGTGCCGCCGGGTCGACAGCGGATGAACCGCACCAGCCCCATCCAGCCGCCTGGCCAGAAGCCGAATTTCCAGATCGCATCGCCGGTATATTCCGAACAGCTGGGCAGATGCCGGCATGTCCGTCCAGCAAATGCCGACAGCGTATAGCGATAGATGGTGATCAGCAGCACCGCGGCAAACTTAAAGGGTAAATCCACGGCGCGCCACCAGAATAGGGCAATAAATCGCGCCATCATCTAACCGCCGTAACCGATTCCTCGGACTCGGCTTTTTCGATTGCCGCAACCACCGCATCAAACACCAACAGCGTCGACATGTGCCCCGCTATATAGTCGCGCAATGGCTCCAGATACCCCAGATCGCTCCACTTGCCCTTCGGCGGCGCTCCTGCCGTCTTGAGCATGGCGTGCATCTGTTCGCGCACCTGGCGGAACGCCTCGACCGAAGTGTCAACGATTTCACGCGCCACTACGGCTGCCGACGTCTGCCCCAGCGCGCAGGCAGATATCTCGTGCCCATAGGCGGCGATCACCCCGTTTTCGAGAATCACGTCAACCTCGATCAGCGAGCCGCATATCCGGCTCACCTTGCGGGCACTGGCATCTGACCAGTCCAAACGCGGAGGCTGCAGGGCATTTCCTGCAAGATCCAGGATCTTCTGAGAATAGGGATCACTAAGTTCCATCAACCAACAATTCTGTTTCTTGTCACTCTGCTTCTTGTCGCCTCTTCCGGCAATCTTTAATATAGGAGCTCGCAGGTGGGCTGTCAGATCGTCGCGCCCAACCGGTCCAAATTCGCGTTGGTCCCGTATAAAAGGCCTTGCGCAAAGGAGCTGACTCATGGATTCCTATCCCAAGCCGCTCGGTGCCGTTCTGACCACTGCATACCGCGCTACCGCGCCCGACCCAGCAAAAGGCCGAGGCCGCCGTACGAATCCTGATCGCCTGGGCCGGCGATGATCCGGCCCGCGAAAGCCTATTGGAAACGCCGGGCCGTGTCACCCGCGCCTTTGGCGAATTCTTCGCCGGTTATGAGTAGGACGCAGGCACGGTGCTGTCTCAAGACCTTCTAAGGAGGTCAGGCTATGACGATATCGTGCTGGTGCACGATATTTCGTTCAATTCCCATTGCGAATATCCCATGACGCCCTTTGTCGGTAAGGCCCACATCGCCTGTCTGCCCCATGATGGGGATGGTGGGCCTCTCCAAGCTGGCTCGGCTGGTCGAAGTGTTCTCCTGCCGCCTACAAGCCTAGGAAAACCTGACCGCCCAGATTGTCGACGCTATCAATGAACCTCAATCCGCGCGGCGTAGCCGTCATGTTCAAGGCTGAGCACATGTGCATGTCCTTGCGCGGCGTTCGTGCCCATGGCGCCACGACCATTACCCATCGCTTCACGGGCGTATTTGCCGAAGACCAGGTGGAGCAGGATCGGTTTTTCGCCATGATCGCGCGGCGCTAGGCCGGGTGGATCAAAATCTCAGGCAGCGATAGAAAGAAATCATGAACACTGCCTTCTCCGATCCCATCGCCATGACTCACGAACAAGTTGAAAAAGACACCGCCTTTGCGCCGCGCTTTGACGCGGCAGGGCTGGTGACGGTCGTCAGGGTCGAAGCGGACAGCCAATGATATCCTCATGCTGGCGTAGATGAATGCCGAAGTCTTGGCGCTGACGCTTAAAACCGGCATCGCCCATTAATTAGTCCCGTTCGCGCGGCAAGCTTTGGGAAAAAGGCGAGATCTCCGGGGAGACTCAGCAGGTCGTCGAGCTGCGCACCGATTGCGATCAGAATGACATCGTGCTGATGGTAAATTAGATTGACCGCGGCGCGCCTTGCCATACGGGCCACAAGTCGTTCTTTTATCGCTGTGCCAGCGTTGCCGATGGCACGGTCGTGCTGCAGGACACCGGCCTGCCGCACGACTGTTCCATCCCAGGGACGTCTACAGCGCCAAGCTCTAGCTGCGCCGCTCAAATATCCCCACCAGCAATAAACCGGCAATAAAGCCGCCCAGATGAGCCTGCCAGGCGACCGAGACCGCCGCGCCCGTAAACAGGGGCAGCAGCGGCACTGCCGCATTCAGCACTACCCAGATGAGCACGAAGCTGCGCGTGCGCGAATCGCTCCAGATTTCGCGTAGACCGGCGAGCTTGCAACCGACGATCATCCGCTTACCAGTCTCCGAGTGAACAGCCACAATAACGGGCTGGAAGATAAAGCGTACTGCGGCACCCGTAAGGCCCGAAATACCGCCCGAAGCACCGATCAAATAGGCGCCCGAATAAAGCGTGGTCACGACAAACAGCGCCGCGCTCGCCGCCGAGACAAAAAAGATCGCCAGCATCGGCCCTGCCCCATAACGCCGGACAATCGGCGTGGCAAAAATGGCGAACCAAACAGCATTAAACAGCAGATGATCCCAGCTACCATGCATCAGGATATAGGTGAACGGCGTCCAGATCAGCGGCACCGCCAGGCTTAGATCGCTCGTCGCCGCGACGATCCGCAGCGGCTGGAAGGCAAACCAGAACAGCAATTGCGTCATGCCATCCTGGTTAAGCACAAAGATTGATGTTAGGTGAATGGCCACCAGCACGCCGATCACCGCCATTACCGCACCCGGCAACAAAAATACCGGCTCGCGCCCAGCTGGCGCTATATTCTCTGGCGGCGAACCTTGTTCAGACATCACTTTACTCCGACTCGCAGGTGGGCTGCGGCTTACAGCCTTCTTTTCCACATTGGGACACCCACGTTAACCTTAACTATTCTTTAAGAGCGCTTTTGCCGCCGAGTTTTGCAAAAGTCTCCTTACCGCAGAAGCGTTCCATCAGGGGGGGGCGACGTTGATGCACGATTGGAGAGTCAAGAAAAAATGCAAAAAACGAGCAGCAAGACGCTCTATGACTATTGGAACTCCATCCGCGGTTCGCGCAGCGCGCCCGAACGGAAGGACATTGACCCCACCAAGATCCGTGAGGCGCTGGCCAATACGTTCATTCTGGAACTCGACGAGAGCGACAAGTTCTCCTTCCGTTTGGCCGGCTCGCACTTGTGCACCAGCTATTGTCGCGAACTCAAGGGGCGTTCGTTCTCCGCCCTGTGGCATCAACGTGATACTGACGCCATGGATACTCTGCTCCGTGCTGTCACCGAAGACCACGCTGTCGCTCTGATAACGTTCCATGGCACCACTGCCTTGCACACCAAGATCAGCTTCGAAACTATCCTAATGCCGCTACGGCACAACGGTTCGACCCATACCCGCCTGCTTGGCGCCATGACCGCGCTGGACGAACCTTATTGGCTGGGTGTTCAGCCCATCATGGAGCAGCGCATCACCGGTCTGCGCCTGATCTGGCCAGACGATATTGCTCTTGAAGACAAGGTGCGCGAAGTGGCCACCAATGTTAGCGCCGACGTGAGCCATGCCAATCACACAGCGCCCATGGCCATGCCAGCAATGGTCTTCGGACGCACTGCCCGGCGCTATGCGCATCTGGCTGTTATCGACGGCGGACGACAGTAAGCGCTTCGCCAATACGAACAGGCCAATTTGCGCCGCATTTGCCGCGCAATCTGTGGCTGTCCAAAACCTTGCGTTAATCAAGACCTGATAGCTTGTGATCAATATA
>JALBVE010000071.1 GCA_025050575.1 Candidatus Devosia symbiotica | reverse complement strand
TTGTATTCACGTTTGGCCGCTGGCACGTCCAGCCCCCCGTCGGCTATCTATCAGGCCGACGCTGCCTGAGATCGAGCTGACATGCCGAGCATTGGCCAGGTTTATTATATAGTAGGCGCCGGCATCAGCGGGCTAACCCTAGCCTTGGCGCTGGCCAAGTTCGGTGCCACGATTGTTGTGCTTGAGCACAATCCGATGATTTCCGAATTTGGTGCCGGTCTGCAGGTCAGCCCCAATGCGCGCCGTGTGCTTGATCAGCTTGGTCTGGACAGCGCCATCGCTGCGCGTAGCCTTGAGCCAAGCAGCATCGACATCTACCCCTTTGGCCGCATCAGCCCGCTGGTTACCCTCGCGCTAAGCCCGCTCATGCGCGAAAAATTCGGAGCGCCCTATGCGGTCATGCATCGGGCTGATCTGGCCGATGCGCTGTACAAAGCCACCAGACGCTTCGCCAATATCGATATCCTGTTTGGTGTGCGCAGCTGGGATGCTGTTTCCCATACCCGCGGCGTAACGGTCTCAATCGATGAGGCTAATGGTCAGACGCGCACCAGCCATGGCCGCGCCTTTATTGGCGCCGATGGTGTTCACTCCCAGACCCGCCGCGCCCTGCTCGACGGCCCCCAGGCCCATAATCGCAAGCGCACGGCCTGGCGAACTCTACTGCCCTTCGAATCCATGATCGGCCAGTTGGCACTGGATCGCGTTTCGGTACTGTTCGGTCCGGGCTATCACCTGGTCTGCTACCCCCTGCCGCATCGTCGCCAGGTCAATATTGCCCTGTTTGCCCAGACCGCGACGCGCGGTCTCGCTGGCGTGCTGCCCCTGCGCCGAACCAATGTCAGCAGCGCGTTGATAGCTACCATTCTCGCTGCGGCCGGCGACAACTGGACGCCATGGCCCCTGTGCACAGTCAGCACGCCCCATTGGTACGCGGGCAATATCGGCCTGATTGGTGACGCCGCCCACGCCATGGTGCCCTTCCAGGCCCAGGGCGCCGCCATGAGCATCGAAGACGCTGCGGTGCTGGCGCCACTGCTAATCGATCAGCCAAGCGCCGAAGCCGCCTTCGCCAAATATCAGCGCATTCGCCAGCCGCGCGTCGCGCGCGTGGCCAGCACTAGCCTTGCCAATGGCGCGATCTTCCACATGCCCCGGCCACTGACCCTGGCCCGCGATCTGATCATTGCAGTACAGGGCAGCCACGGACATTTCCAGCGACTGTCTTGGCTCTACGGCCATGATACAACCGCACAATTCGCGATGATCGAGCCCGGCAAGACACCCTCGCAACAGTCTGGAGAGACTCCATAATTAGCTATGTAGGCGTATTAATTAGCTATGTAGGCGCATTGCCGAAAAACTTCATTCCCCCTTCGGCCTTGCTTTAAACGCACCGCTTGTGTCAACTGCGCATCAAATTCATGATCCTTCGGAATTCATAGTTAAGCCCCAAGTATGCAAGCAGCGATCCGCTCACGACTAACTCTCGCCTGCATCCTGATGACGATCCTGCTTGATATGATCGGTGTAGGCATCGTCGTGCCAGTCCTGCCCGAACTACTCGAGGACCTTACCGGCGGCAGCGTGGCCAATGCGGCGCTTATCAGTGGCTATCTGATCTTCGCCTACGCCTTCATGCAGTTCGTTTTTTCGCTGGTGCTGGGTAATCTGTCTGATCGGTTCGGCCGTCGCCCGGTGTTGCTGCTGTCCTTACTCGGCCTGACCTTTGACTATCTGATGATGTCGATCGCACCGGCGGTCTGGTACCTGTTTGTCAGCCGCATCATTGCCGGCATTGCCGGCGCCGCCACCGCCACCGCCACCGCCTATATGGCCGACATTACCCCGCCCCACAAACGCACCCATCGCTTCGGCCTGATTGGCGCGGCCTTTGGTCTAGGCTTCATCATTGGCCCGGTCATCGGCGGCGAGCTCGGCGAATTCGGGCCTCGGATTCCCTTCTTTGCTGCCGCAGCCCTGGCATTCTCCAACTTCCTATTTGGCCTATTAGTCCTCCCCGAAAGCCTACCGAGGCATTCCCGCCGCAAATTCGATATCTGCCGAGCCAATCCGTTCGGCGCCATTGCGGCGCTTAAGCAATATCCGCTGGTTATCTGGCTGCTCGCGGTGCTGTTCACCTTTTCTCTGGCCGCACAGGCCCTGCCCACCGTGTTCAGCTATTTCACCATCGAGGTATTCCGCTTTACCTCGTCCAATATTGGACGCGCCCTGGGCGCCTTCGGCATCGGCTTTGCCATCAGCCAGGCGATACTGGTCGGTCCCATGACCAAACGTCTCGGCGAACCGCTGGTGGCCATGCTGGGCCTGTTGGCCGCCATTATCGCCTTCGCCAGCGTCGCTTTCACCAATTCTGTGCTTTATCTCTACGTCTTCATCATGATCGGCGCCGTCAGCGGCCTGGCTCCGCCGGCTATCAACGGCATTTTGTCGCGTCAGGTTCCTAATAACGCGCAGGGGGAATTGCAGGGCGCCGTCAATGCCGCCAATTCACTGGCCACCATCATTGGCCCACTAGCCACGACGCAGATTTTCTCCTATTTTACCAGCAACCTGGCACCGCCGGACTACTTTCCCGGCGCACCGTTTCTGGCAGCGGCAATCTGTGTGACGGCGGCCCTGATGATCTTTACTATTGCGGCGTGGCGCTTTGAGCTCGGTCGCCGCCCCTCAATCGCCAACCGACCACATATGCCCGACATGGCGCCGCCCCGCCAAATCCGCGTGCCGTCCATCGATGAAGACCAAGATAATGACAGCAGCGACAGCAATCCAAGTCCGCCCAGCTACTGAGCACGATGCCTATCCGATCCTGGCAATTGTCGCCCCAACCCTGGCCGCTAGAGAGACACCTATACGGTCCCTTCCGAGCTCGACGACGCCGCGGTGCTGAGCTACTGGCTGGCGCCCAACCACGAAGTATTAGTCGCCAAAATTGACGGGATCATCCTGGGCACTTACTACCTGATGGCCAATCAGCAGCGCGGCGGTGCCCATGTGGCCAATTGCGGCTATATGACTGCCGGAGCGATACGCGGCAAGGGCATTGCCCGCGCTATGTGCGAACATTCGCTCGAGCGCGCCCGCCAGCGCGGTTTCCGCGCCATGCAGTTCAATCACGTGGTGTCGACCAATCAGCGTACGGTTGCCCTATGGCAGAAGATGGGCTTTTCTATCGTGGGCACCTTGCCAGGGACGTTCAAACATCCCGAACACGACTATGTCGACAGCTATGTGATATTCCGCGCACTCTGAGATTTGTGCAAGATCTAATGCGCCAGGACATGATAGATGCCCTTCTTGCACACTGCCTTGAATACGAAAGAGGCAATCACCGCGTATATCATCACCGGAAAGATCAGTACGTGATTGCCGGTCATTTCCGTCACGATGACAAAGGCGGTGATTGGCGTCTGCAGCAGCGCTGCCAGATAGGCCGCCATGCACATGATCGCCAGCGCCCCGATAGCAATGCCCAGCCTGCCCTGAAGCAGGGTGGGCAGGCCGGCTCCAACCGACATCGACGGCGAGAAGATGCTTCCCCCAGAATGCCGCTGATGACCATAACCAGGGGTGCCGATCAACTTGAGCAGGCCGAATAGGCTAATAACCTCTTCGCCTTCTAGGATCGCTTTTGCCTGTTCTACGCTAACACCAAAGGCGGCGCCGCTAGTCAGCACACTACACACTGCAACGATCAGCCAGCATCTGCACCGTCGACCCCTCGCGCCCCGCCGAGGCGCCCAGCGCCAGTCCCGCCGTGAGCAGAAACATCTTGGCCAATGCCAGCCGGGGCGACACCAGATTGTATTTGGCCCGCAAATCGCTCATTTGCCGCGCCGCAATGACCAAGTAAATGCCGCTTCCCTGCGCGCCGTCAAAATAGCGCTTGGTCAGCTAGGCTAGCAGGGCGAAACTGGTCAGTTTCACCAATAACGGTAGATAAGGCCATTACTGCTACACCAAGAAAAATCAGCGCCGCGCTTCGTCCGCCATGAAGGCCATAGAAACGACGGCCAGGCCCACGCAGATGCTGCCCACGACAAACAGGACCCAGCGGCACCACCTTGGCAGCCAGATCGGGCGCCTAACGAAGATTAAGCGCCTGTTTGAAACTACGGCTAGCCATGATTGTTCTAGCAAGAACACAAAAAGGCGCCGATCCTGCGACCGACGCCTTACTTAAAGCATTCTAGAGCTTACTTGCCCAGTGTTAAAGGCCACGTTCCGTGCAGATCTGCCCCGCGTCCGACGATTTCAAAGCCGTGCGTGCCAAAGAAATCGCGCCGCCCCTGGATCAGGTTCGCCGCATCCTATGCCTGCCGGTAGCTCTCGAAATAGCTCAGCGTCGCCGACAGACAGATCATCGGAAACTCGCCAACCGCAGCGGCGGCGACAACTTTGCGCAGTGATGGATGCGCGTCTTTCATCAGCGTCACGAAATCTAGCACCACCAGCAGATTGACATTACTACCCTTGGCATAGGCAGCCGACATCTGATCGAGGAAACGCGAATGGATAATGCAGCCAGAACGCCAGATCTTGGCGATCGTCACCAGCGACATGTCCCAGCCATTTTCTTCCGACGCCCTGGTGATCACCGCAAAGTCCTGCGCGTAGCTGACAATCTTGCCCGCCAGCAGGACTTTTTTCGAGCTCCGCCAACGTCACATCGGTCTTGGCGCGGTTCGGCTTGCCGTACATTTCTTCAGCGATCACCCGCTCATCCTTGAGCGACGAGATCGAGCGCGCGGCCATCGCGCCCTATGCAGCCAGCAAGGATGAAAAGTTCAACACCTGGCTTGAGGCCCACACCCCCATGGGCCGCTAGGGCAAGCCGGAGGAGCTCGGCGGCGCCGTCGTCTTTCTGGCATCAGATGCGGCCTCGTTCGTCAACGGCCACATCCTTTATGTCGACAGCGCTTGCACCGCGACCGCCTGAGTGATGACCCACGCACCAGCCCGGATCATCATCGTCATGAACATCAGTTCCTCGGGCAAGTCCACCGTTGGACAATCTATCGCACGCCGGCTGTATGTGCCATTTTTTGACGGCGACAGTTATCACCCCACGGCAAATGTTGAGAAAATGCGCGCCGGCATCCTACCGACGGACGAGGATCGCTGCCCCTGGCTCGAGCGCATGACCAGGCGGCAACACGAATACATGCCCATCAGCCTGCTCGACAGCCAGTTCGCCACGCTTGAGGCGCCCGACCCCCACAGCGAGAACGTGCTGGTCGTGCCGATTGCCGATAGTGTTGAAAAGCTCATCCAGACGATGACAAAGCCCCTTACCCACTTCAAGAGCTTCAAGCGCTGGCAATAGCGCCATTGCAGTCGCCTGATCGTTGCGCTTTGGCAGGATAGACGGTGTAGGTTCTCATCCCTGCGCGTCTCGGCAGGTCAGATCAGCATCTTGACGCCGCGTCAGGGTCAACATCCGGAATTCCGTCACTGCGCGACAGGCTAGCATTGGCATAGCGGTCATCATAGCTCACTTCGAACCCGAGCCAGTTGGGCAGCGCAATCGCCTGCTGCGCGTCACTCAGTTCGATCTCGGCGATCACCAGACCTGCGTGCTTGCCGGAGAACACATCAACCTCCCATATCAGCCCCTGATGCGGCACGCTGTAGCGCACCTTTTCGATAACATGCGGCGCCGCCATCACTAGCAGTTCGCGCGCCTCCTCGACAGGGATCGGATATTCATACTCGGCTCGCATCGGTCCCGTTGCTGCCCCCTTCAGTGTCAGTATCCCTGTGCTGTCGTCCTTGGTACGTACCCGCACAGTCGCTTTGGCGTTGGACGACAGATAACCCTGTCGCAACACCGATTGCCGCGTCACTAGCGCCCGCCACCCATCCGATCGCACTAAGAATTTGCGTTCAATCTCGATTCCCATCTCTAGAACCCGAAGGCCATCTGACCCGCTGGCGCGCTAACCGACACTCTCTCCAGAGCTAGCATTCGTATCTTGGCCTCCGCCCCGCCCGGTGCTGAAAAGCCGCCCGGCTTGCCATTGCTGGCCAACACTCTGTGGCACGGGATGATCAGCGGGATCGGATTGGCGCCCATCGCCTGCCCCACTACCCGCGACAAGGACACGTCGCCGAGCTCTCGAGCCAGCGCGCCATAGCTGGTGGTTTGCCCCCATCCGTAACCCAGCAGCGCCAGATAAGCCCGGTGATAAAACGCCGGGACGCGGCTCAGATCGAGCGTAACGCCGGAAAAATCCACCATCACGCCATCGGCATAATCCTCGATCTGGTTGATCAAATTTTCGATCGCTCGCGTCGGCTTGTCAGGCTGCGCCCCATCGCGGTTGAGCCGCACGGCCAGCGCGTTCGGCGCCATGCCCGGCAATTGCAGCCGCGCCACGCCAGCGTCGGTCCAGCCAATGCCAAATGCTCCCAGCGCCGTATCGAAAATCGTGGTTTTCATATCTCAGCCTACTATCTCCGGCCCCTGCCGCACGAGCCCATCATATCGCGAATGTACAAAGCCGCCCACGAGGGGCGGCCTTCAGTTTGCCAGAACTACATCGCAGTTGGCTTATTTCTTCAGCGCATCGCGCGCGGCGTCTTTGACCTCGCCAATCTTCTGCTGCACTTTGCCTTCGGCCTTGTCTAGCTTGCCCTCGGCCTGCAGCCTGGCATCGCCCATCAACCCGCCGATTACATCCTTGATGGCGCCATTAGCCTGCTTGCCGGCGCCTACAACTTCATCTTTGTGCATGATAGTCTCCTATAGGTCTTGTCGTCTCTAATAACGGACCAACGGACTACACGTTCCCTCACATTGCCGGCCCAATTTCGCTATCGCTGCGGACCGTCTCGTTTCCTCATGACGTCAGCTTGTGGTCAAACCAATGACTGGCGAGGTATATTGATCAAAACTCCAACGGTCTCCTACATTACGCCCATGCTCGGTCCCATGCCAACCCTCATCAACTATTTCCCCCCACTCGAGCCATACCTGAATGTGCTCTATCAGGATGATGACATCCTTGTGCTCGACAAGCAGAGCGGCCTGCTCAGCACGCCCGGTAAGGATCCCTCGCTCTGGGATTGTCTGGAATACCGCGCCCGCCAGACCTGGCCGACGGCCGGCATGGGCCACCGCCTCGACAAGGATACCTCCGGCGTTCTAGTGATGGCCCTCAACAAGCGAGCTCATGGCCGCATCGGCAGTCAGTTCGAGCACCGCCAAATCACAAAATCCTACATCGCGCGCGTCGCTGGCATCATCGAGGCCGACACAGGCCTTGTCGACCTGCCCCTGGCCACCGATTGGGACAACAAGCCGCGCCAGCGCGTCGACCCAGAAAACGGCAAGGCCTCGCAGACCGAATGGACCGTGCTGGAGCGCGAAGCTAATGCCACTCGTGTGCGGCTCCATCCCCTGACCGGCCGAACCCATCAGCTCAGGGTTCACATGAAGGCAATCGGCCATGTGATTCTAGGAGATGCGTTTTATGCCGACGCGGATTCGTTCGCGGCGGTCGATCGGCTGCAATTGCATGCCGCCGAACTGGGTTTCATCCATCCCAGCATCGGCCAGTTCATGACCTTTGTGGCGCCGACCCCGTTCTAGGCCTCGCCCAGATAGCCCACTGCGATGCGCTGGAACAAATGGCCCGACTTCATGGTGTTGAGCCATTTGCGAAAGTCGGCGACGTCCTTGAACCCAGCCCGTCTTGCCTCAGTCTCGGTCACCTCTTCGGGCGCCATATCATCGATCGCCTTGATCGCGAGCAGCCCGATCTTGGTCTTGAGCGTGCCGCCCGCCTTGACCGTCGGCCGACTCCAGCGCCGGAAGATCAGATCGACCTCCCCCGCCTTGATCTGTTCGAGTAACGCGGCCTTGAGCAGCATCAGTCCATCACCGCCGTATAAACAGCGTTTATCCCCGCGGCATCGGCGCTATCAACCAGAAAAATCTGGACCTGGACGATATTGGACCAGCGTGCCGCCGGCCACCCTGACGGCAATATCCAGATTCTGCAGCGTCCGCCGCATCTGCTCGGCAATGCCGCCGGGCACGATCTCGCCGCTGGCAGGATCCTCGGAAATGGCTACCAGCCAGACCTGGCTACCAGCCTTTGTCGCGTCACTTGCCGGTGATGTTGAGGCCCCCC
>JALBVE010000070.1 GCA_025050575.1 Candidatus Devosia symbiotica | reverse complement strand
AAAAAATGGAAAAGCGCGGCGAACTGTAACTACCGCTGCCAGTTCGTTGCAGGCGCTGAACAAGCCACAAGAGGAGACGAAGCCATGTTGTTCTGGAAAAATCTGTTTGGTAGTGGATCGGCCGATGCCGAGCCAGCTGGCGACAAGGTGCTGGACCAAGACAATCACAAGGGGCTTGTCAACAAGGCCATCGAGATAAAGGCGGGTAGCGAATTGCAGCTGGCCGGGATCATCAAGAAGGATATCGATGGTGCGTTCAAGGTCTATCGCTTTATTCGCGCCGACCGCATGACATCACATGATGATCTGATCGCGTTCGCCCTATCCAAAGGCAGGCAAATCATCGACGAGCAGGGCGAGCAGATCTTCCGCTAGCCTGCAGATGCAAGAATTCGTGCAGACAGGTGACTGCGAGCCGCTCTGGCACACAGGAGTGACAACCATGGCCAGAAAATCAACCGCCCGCAGTGAATTTGTGATGTTTGACGTGTTCTATGTTGATGGCAGCCAGCGCTCCAACCGCAAGGTGGATGGCAATCTGCTGGGTGGACTGGACAGCGATGAGACGGCCAAGGCCGCCATTGAAGAGCAGGATCGTTTGATTCCGGAGAAGTCCGGCTTACCATCGCTTGAGATCAAATCGATCAAGCGCTCGGGGAAATAGAATGACCGAGCTGCAATTGGGTCGCGCCGTATTCGGATGTGAACTATGTCGCACGCTATGTGGTGCCCGAGTTCACCTCGCTGTGCCCGATAATCGGACAGCTCGATTTTACCCATCTGGTGATCGACTATGTACCCGATCAGTTTCTTGTCGATTCCAAGTCACTGGAGCTGTATCTGACCTCGTTCCGCAATCATAAGGCGTTCCACGAGGGCTGCACAATTGACATCGCCAAGAAGATTATCGCTACTATCGCGCCGCGCTGGCTGCGGATTGGCGGCTATTGGTATCCGCGCGGCGGCTGCCGATCGATGTTTTCTGGCAGACTAGGACGGCGGAGGACGGTCCGCTGCCACCGGTGGCATGCTGGGCGGCGGGGCCGGAGGCGATATTCCTGAAGATGTCTGGATTTCTAATCAGAGCGTGGCGCCCTACCGCGGCCGCGGCTAGGCACCAGGGAGCGCCTTGTCGATGGCCGGTTTGACCACCGTGCCATAGAGCTCAATGGCCTTCATGATCTTGTCGTGTGGCAGGGTGCCAACGCTGAACTGCAGGCCGAGGCGGTCGTGTTTGAACCATTCATGCTGCATCAGGATCTTGTCGATGATCTCCTGCGGCGATCCCATGAAATAGGCGCCCTTAGGAGTCGTGTCGGCATCAAACTGCTCACGATTGGTTGGTGGCCAGCCGTGTTCCTTGCCGATGTGATTCATGGCTTCGCTATGGGCTGGGTAAGCCAGATTACACGCGTCCTGGCTATCGGCAGCGATGAAGCCGTGTGAGTTGATACCGACTGGCAGCGCCTTGGGGTTGCGGCCGACCTTTTAGCGGTCTCGCGATAGAAATTGACCAATGGAGCGAATTGGCGCGGCTAGCCGCCGACTGATCCTGGACGATCGATACGCTATCTGTTCGCGAAGGTGATCAGCGGCGTAATGCGGCGGATCGTGACACGACGATTGGCGTGCTCGGCCAGGTCAGTGCGGATCTTAAGATAGCGTTCGCCATAGCCCTGGGTGGCCAGGTTTTCTGGTGGCACGTCGTAAAAGTCGGTTAGGATGCGGGCAACGGTTGCGGCGCGCAGCTCGGAGAGCTGCAGGTTGGAGATTTCCGAACCGACTGCATCAGTGTGGCCCTCGATCAGGAAAGTCTCGCTAGGATTGTTTGCCAGCAATTGCAACATGGCATTGGCCACATTGGACAGTGCACCGACCTGATCACGGCTGATCGTGGCCGCGCCGCTATCAAAGGTCAGACCGCCCACTTCAAGTTTGCGCACGCTGTCGCGAATACGGGTGGAACGCTTGACCTCGTCGATCGAATAGAGCCGGGCAACCTGTTCGACCGGTGGTTGGGCGAAGAAGATCTGCACCTGAGTCTCATCGGCAAAGGCGGCGTCAAGTACATAATCCCTTACCGGAATATTCAGACGCAACGGTGGGAGATCCTGGCCCGGGTCGCGCCATTCGATGAGGTCGCTGTCGTAGCGGTTATCGAAATAGGCTAGCACATATTCACGGCCATTGTGGTCAATGCGCGAGCGACGCAGCACGTCGCCATTGCGATTGCGAACGGTCACGATCTGGGTGCCATGGGGACGAGTGATGGTTTCGCGGACACGGCCATTGCTCAGGTTCTCGTAAAAGATCTCGTCTTTCTGAGCATTGTAGAAACGGTCAGTGTCCTGACCGACCGAATTGACGATCAACTGGGTGCCAATCTGCAGGATTACCTGGGTGATAGCTTGACCAGGATCAAGCGGCTGGGCAGCGGTTGTGCCAGTGGCCTGGCCGGTGGCGATCTCGATCGACTGCTCGGTCACCACATTTTTCTGCTGCGTGTCGATCGCGGCCCTAGTATTGTCGATGTTGGTCGTATTGTTGTTGGTGACGTTGGTCTGGTTGATGATCGTCACGTTTTGCGGCACGGTCAGCGGCTCAATAGCGGCGGCGTTGACGACCACACCCTGTTCCTGAGCGACGGGGGCGACCGCTTTCATGGCCTGGAAGTGCATTTGTGAATCGGCATCACTGGTGGGCGCTGGTTCGGCGGCAACTTCGGGCGCAAGCGCGGCAGCTGGTGTGTCGTCAACAGGCTGCTCAGGGTCCTTGGCACTCTCCAGGACCGGGGCGACCTGTTCCTGAGTGATTCCTGCGGGCAGATCCTGGATCGGCTCAACGGGTTGTTCGACCGGCGCGACAGGTTTACCCGCTGCTTCAGGCACGGCCGGCATCTCCATATCGGGGATGACCGGCAATTCGAGGCCGTAATTGGCCAGGCAGGCAGTGAGGTTGTCCATGTTGATCTGGGCACAGAGGTCGGCCATGTTCTGCTGAGCTGAGGCCATCTGGATCTGTGCTGCCGCCTGATCGCCACCCGCCATCATGTCGGCGATGGCAAAATTATAGACATCAAGCTGCGTCTGCAGGTCAGCATTGATATCGATTGGCGCTGCTTCGACCGGCGCTTCAACGGGAGCCGCTTCAGCGGCTGGTTCAGGCGCGGTCTCCGCGACGGGCTCAGGAGTTGGTTCGGCCATCGCTTCAGGAGCCGGTCCCGCGACAAGCGCGGCCTCCTCAGCCGGAGTTGGTTCGACTGCCGGTGCAGGTTGTGTTGCGACGGCGCTTACTTTGACCGCCGCGATGCATTCCTCGATACTAGTATAGCCAGCCACGATACAGGCTTCAGTGAACGGGCTCTCGGCTGCGGCCAGAGCATCGGCGTCGCCGGATGCCTGGGCGGCCGTGTAGAGCTGATAGGCGGCGACAAGGTCACCGTCCTGTGCGCGTATGGTGAGCGGCGTCATGGCCATCAGGCCGATGCTGGTGCCGGTCAGGAGCCAATTTCTAAGGCGCATTGTTTTTCCTTTATACGATAGGCGATTGGGCCAAGCATCGCGGCAGCAGTGTGAATGCAGTCTGAATGGATTGGGCGCGCTGCGATATGACGCGAAATCTCCCGCAAGGCCAGGACTCCTGGAGTTTGACAAGGTTCCCTGCGCCTGTCTGCCCATCACAGGTACGGAGATGATGGCATAAATCTGGCAGACTGGACGGATGGGCTGGTGCCTGCGCTATTGGGTGCGCCATGCCCGTGTTAGACAGATGATATGCAATAAATGATCGACAGCGTCGTCATATCTACCCAGGGGCAGGGTCTGTACGAGTTCACGCCAGCGGTGCAGGAATTCATCACTGCCGCGCTGACGCAGGCCTCGATCGGCGTGCCGATCACCGACGGCGCCCCGGCCTTTGGCGTCTGACAGAGAATTTACCTCTATGAGCATCGCTGCCGGCTTCATCGGCGCGAGGTGGTGCTGCATCTGATCGGAGAGCGGTAGTGGAACTGGTGGAGCAATATTGGCCACTCGTGGCCGCGCTGATGATTACCGGCGTCCGTTTTGGTATCGGCGCGGGCCTGCTGGGGATTGGCGGCGGCGCCATCATCGTGTTGGCGCTGGTGACAGCGCTGTCGGTCGTGGGCTTTGACTCTCATATAGTGCAGCACGTGGCCGTGGGTACGTCTCTGGCGATCATCATTCCGACCGGCTTTGTCAGCGCGCGGTCGCATTAAAAGCGCGGCGCGCTTGATATCGCCACGCTCAGGCTGTGGGTGCCGTTCATTGTGGCGGGCACGTTTATTGGCTGGCTGCTTCTCGGGCAATGTGCTGCGCCTGGCGTTCGAAGCAATGGCCTTTGTGATTGCGGCCAATATCGTATTCGTCTTCCAGACCAGGCTGATGAGCTATCTGCGGGGGTCGGCGCTGACACATCGCGTTTCGGCGACCGTGATAGGCTTTATCTCGGCGCTGATGGGCATTGGCGGGGGCTCGCTGAGTGAGTCGACATTGGTAGTGTTTGGCGCCACCATGCATGCGGCGGTGGGCACTTCGGCCGCCATCGGGGTCGCCATCGCCATTTCAGGCACGCTGGGCTTTATCATTTCTGGCTAGGGCGTTGCGAGCCTACCGCCGCTGAGTCTGAGTTATGTCAATCTGGTGGCGCTGCTGCTGGTGGCGCTGTTTGCGGCGCCAGCATCGGATGGACCAGAAGACTCTGAAATATGTATTCGCCGGATTTCTGATGCCTGTCGGCCTGAACATGTTGTGGAAAGTGCTGGCCACATAATGGAGAGTTGATGGGGACGGATTGACTACGGAGGACCGTCCCCACCGCCCAAGCCCCCTCAAAGAGGAGTATTGGAACGTTTATTTCGCGCCGCCGGGTAGTTCCCACTGGACACTGACATTGATGGAAAAGCTCAATTCGCCAGCTTCTACCGGGACCTTGGAGCTAATAGCCGTCTCGGCTTGTACATATATGGGGCAGGGCTGCGGCTCATTGAACCCCTGCGTCTCAGAAATCGACACGATTGAGTCCAGCGCGCCGCCAGCGGCGTTGGCATAGAGCTCGGCCTTGGCGCTGGCGTCGGCAAATGCCGCCTTGCGCGCCTGGTTGTACACTTCACTTGGATCGGCCGCCGAAAAGCTGACGCCGTTGACGGTATTGGCGCCCACGGTCACCGATTTGTCGAGAATGATGCCCAGAGCCTCGAGCTGGCGCACCTTGATCGTGACGGTGTTGCTGACCTGATAGCCATTGATTTTGAGCGGCAGCGAATAGCCATTGGCATCGCGCTCATCGGAATAGACATAATTGGCATTGACCGAAAAGCCCGAGGTTTGGATGTCGCGGGCCTCGACGTTGGACTGCTTGAGGGTGTCGATCAGTTCGGCCACGGCCGCCGTATTAGCGTCAAGCGCCTGACGGGCGGTGGCGCCCTGGGTGGTGACACCGGAGTTGATCACGGCCATATCTGGCGCCGCAGCAGCCTCGCCACGGCCTTCAATCGAGATCGTGCCGGCATAGACCGGCAGGGTCAAGCCTGGCGAGCAGGGCGAAGGGAATGAGGATAGTGAGATGACGCATCGGGTAACCCCATGAGCGATTCGGAAACTAATCCCCAGCCAATGCCTCAGTATTGCGGCATTGATAAACTGGAGTTGAACGGGTCTGTGGATGAGTGTTCACAATCTGCCCTGTCAAAAGTATGATTTATTACTAAGGTAGCGCTTGCGTAGCGCGGTGCGGGTGGGGTTAGTCACAGCCGGGAAATTTTAGATGCGACATGATGAGCGAGAGGGACTATCCGGACGGCATTCTGGTGGGTCGCGCGCCGGGTCATGATCATCCTCCCGCATTGTCACGGTACGCGACGACGAGCTATTCGACATTACTGCTAAGGGCATGGCAACGGTGCGCGGCATTGCAGAGAGCGGTTGGGCGGCTGATCATGTGCGTAGCGTGCCGGGTGTGTCGCTGGGCAGCGCCAGAGCAACGCTGGCCAATAGCGTAGCTGCCGACCTTGACAGGGCGATACCCAGCCTGCTCTCGCCGATCGACCTGCGGGCCATCAAGGTCTCCGGCGTGACTGTTGTGGTGTCGCTGCTTGAGCGCGTCATCGAGGAACAAGCGCGCGGGGACAAGTCGCGTGCCGACGTACTGCGCAGTGAAATTCTCGATCTGATCGGCATGGATCTCAGCGAATTAGTGCCGGGCTCGGATACGGCGATGCAGGTCAAGGCGGCGCTGATCGCCAGGGGGCGTGTGGAGTCAGTATCTGGAGGTCGGTAGCGGCAATCTTTACCAAGAGCCAGTCTAATGAGTTCGGTGGGCTACGGCGCCGATGTGGGGCTGCATCCGGTATCGAGCTGGAACAATCCGAAGCCTGAGGTGGCGCTGCTGGTGATCAGCAGCGGGCGCGATCATTGGCGCGACCGCTGGGCAATGACGTTAATCTGCGCGACGTGCAAGGCCGGTTGGCGCTGTTGCTGATCAAGGCCAAGGATAATAACGCTTCGGCTTCACTCGGATCGTTCGTGTGACTGTTCGACGGTGATTTTACCCTCGAAGCCATCAAGGAATCCGAGATAGCCCTGCGTGTCGTCGGCAAAGACGGCTTTGTGCTGGAAGGGCATTCCGCGATGCGCCAGATCTCGCGCACGCCGAAATCGCTGGTGGCTGCGACGGTTGGCGAACACCATCAATACCCCGACGGGCTGATGCTGTATCAGGGTCCATGTTCGCGTTGGTGCAGGATCGCGGCGGCATCAGCATGGGATTCATCCATAAGTTCGGCGATCTGGTTTCGATCTCAACATCAGCTCTGGCACCCTATCTAACAGGGTGAATCTGTCGACCAAATGCCCCTCTGGACCTATGGCAGCAGCCATTTGCTGCGAGACCTGTGTCAAGGCCAATCTCCTCTAAATCCCCGTCTTAAGGGCATCAAAATGGCTGAATTGCACAAGAATCTTATCAACGGGGAATGGGTTGGCGCGGACGGCATGGAGAACATCAACCCGCCCAATACCAGCGAAGTGGTCGGCGTTTACGCACGGGCGACTGTTGAAGACATCAAGCAGGCCATTGCGGCAGCCAAGGCTGCGTTTCCGGCCTAGTCGCGCTCGGGGATTCTGGAGTGCCGTGCGGTGCTGAGCAAGGCCGCTCAGGAAATCGTGGCGCGCACGGCCGAACTCGGCGAGCTGCTGAGCCGCGAAGAGGATAAGACCCTGTCTGAAGGTATTGGTTAAGTAACCCGCGCAGCGCAGATTTTTGACTTCTTCGCTGGCGAAGTGTTGCCGTAGGTCCGGCCTGGTGTTGGCGTGGAAATCACCCGTGAGCCAATCGGGGTGATCCGCATCATCACGCCATGGAATTTCCCGATTGCCATTCCGACCTAGAAAATGGCGCCAGCGATTGCTTATGGCAATACTGTGGTGATTAAGCTGGCTGATCTGATACCGGGCTCGACCTGGGCGATTGTCGATATTCTGCACCGTGCCGGTCTGCCGCATGGCGTGGTCAATCTGGTGATGGGCAGGGGCTCGGTCGTCGGCCAGACCATGCTGGACAGCAAGGATGTCAACGCCATCAGCTTGATCGGCTCGGTGGGTATGGGCAAGCGGGTGGCGGTGGCCTCGATCGAAGTGAGTCGCAAGTTCCAGCTGGAAATGGGCAGCAAGAACCCGACCGTGGTGCTGGACGATGCCGACCTCAAGGTTGCGGTGGAAACCGTGGCGCAGTCGGCCTTCTTCTCGACCGGCCAGCGTTGCACGGCCTCATCCCGCGTGATCGTGACCGAAGGTATTCATGATGCTTTTGTCGATGCACTGCGCGATCAGCGTTTCCGTCCATCTGTCGCCGGTGGCGGGAAGGACAATTTCGCGGAAGACTATGCCCACGCCGTGTTTGACGAGATCAGCTCCCGCTCGATCCATATAGGCGATCAGCCGGTCCGAGGAGATTTCGGTCAGCTCATGCGCCGCCGCACCTTCAGCGATGCTACTGGCAATCGCGTCGGCGTAATCCTCGGGTACGCAGAAACGCTTCACCGCATCGAAACGGGCAATTCGGATGTCGAAAGGGCATGGACTCGCTGCAGTCAGAATTGTCAAATTGCTATCATCAGGCGTTTTAATCTCCATTGATGAATGGCAATCCCGACCGGACGTGGCGCGTTCGCGGGGCGGATGACGCGGAAAAATCAACACCCAATAACGAATTATAAAACAGGAGTCCGCCTCCCGCATCACATTGCGCCGGTTTGTCTGATCCTATTGTCGGCGATCACCTGAACCGATGATCACAAGGAGCCCTAGAATAATAGACATTTTAAATAACGTGATAACTAAACAATGAAGATTACTGAATTAACTGCGCCCAGGAAGCCCCCCTCAACCCCCGCCC